>JAIKYM010000112.1 GCA_024683115.1 Bacilli bacterium | reverse complement strand
TAGTCAACACGTTTACCTAAAAGGTTCATACGGAAACGACCTTGTTTACCTTTTAACATACTTGATAATGATTTTAATGGTCTTCCTGAAGCGTTATTAACACTTCTAGATCTTCTACCATTATCAAACAATGTATCTACTGCCTCTTGAAGCATTCTCTTTTCATTTTGAACAATGATTGAAGGAGCTCCAAGTTCAAGTAATTTCTTTAATCTATTATTTCTATTGATTATTCTTCTATATAAATCATTTAAATCAGATGTAGCAAATCTACCACCATCTAATTGAATCATTGGTCTTAAATCTGGTGGAATAACTGGAATTGCATCAAGTATCATCCATTCAGGTTTATTTCCTGATTCTTTAAACGCTACTAAACAGTCAAGTCTCTTAACAAGTCTTGTTCTCTTTTGTCCTGTAGCACCATCTAATTCTTTATTTAATTCTTCAATTTCTTTATCTAAATCTACTTCAGCTAATAATTCTTTAATAGCTTCAGCACCCATACCAACTTTGAATGTATCACCATATTTTTCATAATATGCTCTATATTCTTTATCAGATAATGTTTGCTTCTTAACTAAAGGAGCATTACCTGGTTCAATAACAACATAGCTTACAAAATATAATACTTCTTCAAGTTCTCTTGGAGACATATCAAGGATTAATCCCATCTTAGATGGAACACCTTTGAAGAACCAAATGTGTGAACATGGAGAAGCAAGTTCAATATGTCCCATACGTTCACGTCTAACTTTAGAACTTGTAACTTCTACTCCACATCTATCACAAATAACGTTTTTATATCTTAATCTTTTGTATTTACCACAAGAACATTCATAATCCTTTGATGGCCCAAAGATTTTTTCACAGAATAATCCATCTCTTTCAGGTTTTAAAGTACGGTAATTTATAGTTTCAGGTTTTGTAACTTCACCATAAGACCATTCTCTAATCTTTTCAGGAGAAGCAATACTAATTCTTATACCTTTAATATTATTTACATCTATCATAGATTATTCCTCCCCTTCAAATCCTGCATCTATTGCAGCTAATTCATCAAAATCAGGTTCTTCATCGAAATCGTCATCTTCATCTTCGAACTCGTCTTCTTCATCCATTTCTGGTTCTTCAAGAACATGTTCAGGCATTTGAGATTTAATTTCACCTGTATTAGCATCTATTTCATCAATAGATATATCGTCACCATCTTCTTCAGAAGATGATTCTAATTCTCTTAAGTCTCTTATATTATCATTATTATCAATAGCTTCAATATTTAATCCTAATGATTGGAATTCTTTTAATAATACTCTGAATGCTTCAGGGATTCCCACAGAATTAATATTTTCACCCTTAACTAATGCTTCATAAACTTTAACACGTCCGATTACATCGTCTGACTTAACAGTCATCATTTCTTGTAAGATGTGAGCAGCACCATAAGCATATAATGCCCAAACTTCCATCTCACCAAATCTTTGTCCACCGAATTGTGCTTTACCACCTAATGGTTGTTGAGTTACTAATGAGTAAGGACCAGTTGAACGAGCATGAATCTTATCATCAACCATATGATGTAATTTGATCATGTACATTACACCAACAGAAACTCTGTTTTCGAATGCTTCACCAGTTTTACCATCATATAACCAAGTCTTACCATCTTTATCCATTCCGGCTTCATCCATCATTTCATATACTTCTTGAACAGAAGCACCATCGAATACAGGAGTAGCTACATGAACGCCAAGTTTCTTAGCAGCCATACCTAAGTGTAATTCAAGTACTTGTCCAATATTCATACGTGAAGGAACACCTTGTGGATTTAAGATAATATCAACAGGAGTACCATCTGGTAAATAAGGCATATCTTCTTCAGGTAATATTAATGAAATAACACCTTTATTACCATGACGTCCAGACATCTTATCACCGATTTGAATCTTACGTTTTTGGATAATATATACTCTGATAGTTTTTGAAACACCAGCAGGTAATTCATCGCTATTTTCTTTAGTATATACTTGAATATCATGAACGATACCACCAGCTCCATGTTGAACACGAAGTGATGTATCTCTAACTTCTCTAGTCTTTTCACCAAAGATTGCATGTAATAATTTTTCTTCTGAAGTTAATTCTTGTACACCTTTTGGAGTAACCTTACCAACTAAGATATCTCCATCTTTAACTTCAGTACCAATTCTTACAATACCATCTGAATCTAAGTTCTTTCTTGCTTCTTCAGAAACATTAGGAATATCTCTAGTAATTTCTTCAGGTCCAAGTTTTGTATCACGGCAATCTATATCGTAGTGAGCTATATGTAATGATGTAAATACATCATCCTTAACTAATCTTTCATTTAATACAACAGCATCCTCATAGTTATATCCGTTTGCTGTCATGAATGCGATAATCATATTTTTACCAAGTGCTAATTCTCCAGCATTTGTTGAAGGTCCATCAGCGATTACTTGTCCTTTATAAACAGAATCACCTTCACTAACAATTGGTGAATGATTAATGCATGATTCAGCATTACTTCTTTCGAAGTTAGCTAAATAATAAACATCTTTATCCTTCTTAGTCTTAACAATTATTTTCTTAGAGTCAGCATATTCAACTACACCATCTTCTTTACAAATAATTGTAGAACCAGAATCTCTTGCAGCAACATATTCAACACCAGTACCGATGAAAGGTGCTTCAGTTCTTAATAATGGAACTGCTTGTCTTTGCATGTTACATCCCATTAATGCACGTGTTGCATCATCGTGATCTAGGAATGGAATTAATGAAGATGTAATTGAAACAATTTGTGATGGAGATACATCAATAAAATTAACTTTATCAGCTTTAACGATAACTGTATCACCATTATGTCTACATACTAATTCATCTTCAATAATATTATTATCTTTATCAACTTTAACTGTTGCTTGGCCTAAGTAATAATCTCTTTCATCATCAGCAGTTAAATATACTACTTCATCAGTTACATGTTTATCTACAACTTTTCTGTATGGAGATGTAACAAAACCATATTCATTAACTTTTGCATATGATGATAATGAAGTAATTAAACCAATGTTTGGTCCTTCAGGAGTTTCAATAGGGCAAATTCTACCGTAGTGAGTTTCGTTAACGTCACGTACATCGATACCAGCTCTATCTCTAGATAAACCACCAGGTCCTAAAGAACTTAAACGTCTCTTATCTGTTAATTCAGCGATTGGGTTAATTTGTTCCATGAATTTTGATAATTGAGATGAACCAAAGAACTCTTTCATTGCAGCTGTAACAGGTCTAATATTTATTAAAGTTTTAGGAGTAATGCTATCAATTTCTTGAGTAGTCATTCTTTCTCTAATAACTCTTTCCATACGAGTAATACCAATCTTGAATTGGTTTTGGATTAATTCTCCAACTTGTCTTACACGTCTATTACCCAATTGGTCAATTTCATCATAATTACCAAATCCTGATAATAGATTTAAATAGTATGAGCAAGTCGCATATACGTCAGAAATAGTTAATCTCTTAGAATCAATAGTTGGATCATTACCAATTGCAGTAATAACATTATTTTCATTCTTAGGATCAACGAATTTAATTGTTTGAACCTTATTATATTGATCTAGGTCTTCATTAATTCTTACTTCTTTTATATTGTATCCATTATTAAATAATGGTCTGATTTCTTCAAGTAACGTTTTATCAATAACTGTACCTTTTGCAGCTATTACATTCTTTCCATCTTTAATATCTTCAGCAAGAGTCATTCCTAAAGCTCTATCTAATACATTAAGTTTTAAGTTAAATTTATATCTACCAACTTTAGCTAAGTCATATTTGAACTTATCAAAGAACTTAGTAATCATTTGGTTCTTAGCAGAATCAAGTGTAGCAGGTTCTCCTGGTCTTAACTTTTCATATATTTCAATTAATGCTTCATCAGTATTTTTAGTTGAGTCTTTTTCTAATGTGTTCTTGATATATTGATTATCTTCACCAAATAATTCAAGAATTTCTTCATCAGATGATAAACCTAATGCTCTTAATAATGTAGTCATTGTAACTTTTCTAGTTCTATCAATTCTTACATATATTACGTCTTTAGCATCAAGTTCAAACTCTAACCAACATCCTCTTGTAGGTATTGCTTGACCAAATACAACGTTACGACCATTCTTATCTATTTCTCTTGTGAAGTAAATAGATGGTGATCTAACTAATTGTGAAACGATTACACGTTCAACACCATTAACGATGAATGTACCAGAATCAGTCATCATAGGCATATCGCCTAAGAAAATTTCTTGTTCCTTAACTTCACCAGTTTCATTAATGAATACTCTAGCTTGAACTTTTAAAGGAGCTGCATATGTTACCATACGTTCCTTAGATTCTTTTACTGAGTATCTTGGTTCATCGAATGAAAATGAATCAAAAGTTAAAGAAACTTTACCTGTAAATGATTCTACAGGAAAAATGTCCTTAAATACTTCATCAATACCTTCAGTTAAAAACTCTTGGTATGATTTTTTTTGAATCTCTAACAAGTCTGTTAACTCATAACTGTTAGCTGTTTTAGAGAAATCTCTTCTCTCTCTTATGTCTCCGAATTTGTGCACCTTGTAAGACATTATTTCACCCCAATACTATAGATTTTTCGTACAAATACCCACACAAAAAAAGTATTTGCCACCAATTTAAAAGTTTATCAAAGAATATTTGATAAGTCAACTGATTTTACTCAATAAATACAAATATAATTATAATTCTTTATATTTTACCATAAAAGTACAAAAAGTAAGTATTATTTAATACTTACTATATCATTATTATTTTCTAAATGGGTACCTACTGTTGAGAATGTAATAAACATAAATACTGTAAGAATAAGTAGTAAGCCAACCATTAAGAAGGTTATCCTTTTATCTTCATTAATATTTACCATAAAAATCACAATTATATTTTATCATAAACAAAAATTAATTAGTATAATCTAACAATCTTTTTTTATATCTTTACAATAAAAAAGTAAGTATTACTTAATACTTACTATCTTTACTTTATAAGTTCCGTTCGGAGACTCAACTTCACATGTTTCACCCTTCTTGTGTCCGCATATAGCTTTACCAATAGGAGAAGCATTAGAAATCTTATTATCATTAATGTCAACTTCAGTGGGTCCAACGATTTTATATGTTTCAGTTTCATCATCATCAACATACATAATATCAACTATAGATCCTAAACCAACTTCGTCTTTAGAAATCTCAACAATCTTATGATTGTCTACCATATATTCAAGTTCTTGAATTCTTCCTTCTACAGAAGCTTGTTCAGCTCTAGCTGCATCATAGTCGGCATTTTCAGATAAGTCACCTTGAGCTCTTGCATCTTTTAATGCTTGAATAATTCTTGGTCTATCTTCATTTCTTAATTTATCTAATTCAGTTTTAATTTGATTTAATCCTTCTTCAGTTAATTCAATTATCTTCTTTTGCATTGTAATCAGTCCTTTTTCTTAAAACTACGATTTAAATGATATAACATTTTTTTATGGGTGTCAATAATTTTTTGTTATACCCCTAGATTTTAACCCTCATCATCGAATATTTAGGGATTTCTTTATCTATTTTTATATATAATTCTTCTTTAGGATGAACAGCTTTATCTATCTTATTCATATCCTTATCATATATTTCAGTAATGGTATATTCAAATGTATCAATAGATGGTCCGAAGAATTCTACCTTATCACCAACTCTAAAAGTATTTCTCTCTTCTACTTTAATATATCCATCTTTAGAATCTAATACTAAAGCTAAGAAATCTTGATTTGATGCTTCATCTCTACCTAAGTAGTATTGTTCTTCAAAACCAGGCATCTTATTATAGAATTGAGGTGAACTTTCTCTATTAGCTACTCTATTTAATACCTTTAAAGCATATTCTTTATATTCGTCAGTTAACGTATTATTTAATATTCTATCTATTATTCTTCTATAAATAAGAATTACTGTAGATACATAATAGATAGAACGCATTCTACCTTCAATCTTAAATGAGTTAACACCTATATTCATCATATCTTGAATATAAGAAATCATATTAAGATCTTTAGGCGTCATACTAAATGGTTTATCAGTTAGTTTTTCATTATCTTTTGTATAATCAAAAGTCCATCTACATATTTGTACACAGCCCCCACGATTAGAATCTCTATTAGTTGCATAATTACTCATTACACATCTACCGCTTATAGATGTACACATAGCTCCATGTGCAAAGCATTCTAAATCTAATCCAGTAGCTTCTTTAATTTGTTTTATGTCTTCTCTACTGGACTCACGTGCTAACACTAATCTTTTAGCACCAAGTCCTTTATAGAATAAAGCTGCTTCTTTATTTAAAATAGAAGCTTGAGTAGATACATGTAATTCCATATGTAATCCTAATTTATTATATAAATCCATTACAGATATATCAGAAGCTAATATAGCATCAACTTTAATACTATCTAAGAATAATAAGTATTCTTCTATATCTTTAGTATCTTCATTATGGAATACAATATTAACAGTAACATAACATTTCTTACCCATGCTATGAGCATATTCAACTGTTTCTTTCATTTCCTCTCTAGTGAAATTAATAGCATTCGCTCTTAAACTATATCTTTCACCAGCAAAATAAATAGCATCTGCACCATATAAAAAGGCAAACATCATTTTTTCTTTTGATCCAGCAGGTGCAAGTAATTCAATTAAAGCCATTACTCACCCTTCTTTCTATCATCATATTCACTCATTTTATATGTAGTCTTCTTATTTAAGAAACCGTCATTTTCAAATTCTTTACCATCTAGTATTTCTAAGATTTCAGATGGTTCTTTATCTAAATTTAAAACTAAATAATATAAAACTTTATTTTCATCTATTTCATTAGAAAAATTAATATAGTTGAACCATGTTTTATTAAACACGGCTGTACCATATTCAGATTCTCTTAGATTAAAATGAGTATTAGTTTTTTCA
>JAIKYM010000091.1 GCA_024683115.1 Bacilli bacterium | reverse complement strand
TATTCATCTTTAACTGTATCTATTTCCAATGCACTAATAGTATCCGTAGATGGAAAATCTAAACTTATATCTTCTTTCTTAGCTTCTTTATTAGTTTTTTCTTCATATAATATAATTCTGTTATCATTGTCAGGGATAAGTATAAATCCTGTTTCAGATTGAACTGCATTAATATATTTATTTAAATTAAATTCATATCTTCCCATGTATTCAATACTATTACCAGTATCCATATTTATATAATTAACTCCACCATCAGCTAAGAATACTAAATACATATTTCTGTTTGTATATGAATATATATTTATAACATCTGCTTTAGCACTAAATGATTGTATTTCTTTACCATCTTTCATACTTAATACACTAGTAGTTTTACCATGACAAACAGCTAAGTCATTTGTGCCATCTGCATAGGATTTTATTAAGTATTTTCCCCATACATCATCTACACTCTTTTTCCAATTCACATTACCTGTTTTATAGTTATATGATAAAACAATCATATTATACTTAGTACCTAATGAATTATTTAATAGCATATATGCATTATCATCTTTAGTAAATATTCCGGATAAATATCCAGCAGTTAAAGTAAACTTATTTAGTTCTTTACCATCTTTAGTACTAAATACATGTATTGTTAAAGAGTCCTCTTTATTAATATCAAAGTTAGTTAGAGATGTCGCTACAAACACAACTGAAGAATCTTCAGAATAATAGAAATTCTTTAAAATACTATCTTTGTATTTAACACTGGTAACTAATTTATCTTCTTTAACATTATAGATGTTAACAGTACCATATGACATATATGTTATATATGTACCAGTAGCTTCACATCTAATAGATGTAATGCCTTCACCACCTTTGTTAATTGTTTTAACTTCCTTACCATCCTTTGCATTAACAATAGATATATTCATATCTTTATTAATATAAGCAAATAAATCATCACCTATAAATCCATATGTATATTCATGAGCATATGCACCTCTTACAGGGTATGTATTAATAACTTTCATTGTTTTAGATTCAAATAGAGTTATTGTTTCTGATTCGTCATAAACAGCCATATATTTATTACTTAAGCTAATCTTAATATGATCAACTATACCATCAGTTTTAAGCACATTTATAGCCTTATATGAATCACCAATGTCATATACACCTAAACTCTCACTTAATGCATATTCAGCAGTTGATGTATAAGGCATATTAACATCTTCAAATCTAGTTAATGCTTCATATGCTAATTTAACAGCATCATATCTATTATCTTTATTTAAATAATCAATTGATTGATTAGATAATGATAAAGCTTGATGTGTAGCTAAAGTATTCTTTTGAGTTTGTATTGTAATAAACATAGCTAAAGAGTATATAGCAAAAGCAATACTTGCTATAGCAACTCCAGTAACTATATGAATAATTTTCTTTTGTTTTTGAATCTTTTGTCTTTGTTTTAAATCATCATAATCTAAGCCAAACATTGGAGCTATTAATCTTAGCTTTTCTTCTTTAATCTTTTTTAATACTTCTTTTTTAGTTGTACCTCTAACATCAGCTGCAAGTGGTTCAACCATTATACGATTAACCTTAGTTTTACCATCATTAGTTGTTACTTTTTCTTCATCAAATAATACTTCTTCTGGGAATGAATCAGATGGTTCACCTTCAACTAATACACAAAAGATATTCTTTCTTCCTCTTAATCTTTTAAAAGTTTGAATTTCTTTTTTGCACCATAAAGAATCTTTTAATCTTGGAGAACAAATAACAATTAAGTATTTAGATTTTTCAAGTGCATCTACTATTGGATCTTCAAGATTACTTGATAATGGTAGTTCTTCTTTATCTCTAAATACCCTTTTAAAAGATTTAGTAGTAATACCTAGTTTTTTCTTTATAGACTTTGGCAAATCATAGTTTTCTAGTATTCTATGTAAATTCTCAGCTACAAACTGATCTAGTTCACAATGTCTATAACTTATAAACGCATCATATTTATATTCTTTATTATCCATATTATCACCATATAATATATTATATAAAAAAAGACTAGATTGTTCTAGTATTTAATAAATAATCTTATCTTCCTTTTTATCATATTCATCAAAGGTTTTAATAGTTTCTTCTCTATCTATATTATTTAATTCCAATACACTATGTTCCCCTTTAATAATTTTTTCAAAGTTTTCATAAATATAATTATCAATGAATCCTATTTTTTCTGCATCTTCTTTAGTATTTCCATAGTAGATTTTTGATATGTTAGCCCACATAGCAGCTGATACACACATAGGGACAAGGATAACATGTTGTATATAATTCACTTCCACTTAAATCATATGAATTAATATTTTTACAAGCATCTCTTATTGCCATTATCTCGGCATGAACTGTTGGATCAGTATTGCCCAATACATGATTTGATCCTCTACCTATTATTTCACCATTTCTTACAATACATGCACCAAATGGTCCACCTACATTAGTTTTTAAATTATCATCAGCTAATTCTATAGCAATTTTCATATAATCATTCATTTATGACACCTCTATCATAATTATTATAACAAAAAAAAGACTAGATTTATCTAGTCTTATAATAATTATATATTAGTTCTTCTTTGCTTTGATTACAGCTTGTACTTCCATTATGGAAGGGAGTAAAAGTTATATGAAATTAAAACTAATTATATTGTTTTAAAAACTCTTCTAATTGTTGCTCACTTTCAAAGATGTTTTCAAAAATATTATATAATGAATCAGTGGCATCAAATTCACCAATCGCATAGCATTTTTTACCCATACCATATGCTATCCCAGCTTCAATATGACCAGATTTACCAGCCGGTAGAACCAATAATAATTTTTTACATGCTTTTTCGTTATCTAAATCTTGTTTAAATATATTTAAAACAATATCACTTTTTAAGCCAAGATTTTCAAACACTTTCATTTTTTCATCTTCAGTTTGGCCTTCTTCACCATAACTGTTCATAGTATCATCATTTTTTAAAAAACAATAATAAGAAATATTATATTTATCAAAAATATCACATATTTTTAAAATATTATTCTTATTTCTAGTTTTACCTGCTATAAAAAATTCATATTTTGTTTCCACATTTATCACCAACCTATAATAATTATACCATAGAAAAAGATTAAGTGAAAACTTAATCTCTTTGAAATTAATTTTTACTTCCTTGCTTGATTGCGGCTTGTGCCACTGTTTAGTTCGGGATGCCAAACTCTATTTTTTACTAAATTGCTTATCTAAAACTCATTATACCAAATGTTTGGGAAATCGGAATATCTTAATCTTCCAATCATTTTTAAATAATAATTTTACATTTCATAAAATTTATTTATAGTTAGTACTTATAGTAATTTAACTCATGGAATATTGGCCATTATCTCTAAATGTAGCATCATATATTTTTGTACTATATGGATTATCATCATTTTCATCTGAATATTTAAAATTTATGAAATCAGTTGTACAATATTCAGATTCTCTCCAATAATAACAGTATTTTACGCTATTTACAAATTGATTAAAAATATCATTAACTTCAGTATTATATGTAACTATATAATCTTTTGATAATTGGTTTTCCTGATAATATCCTCTTTCAATGTGTACAAGTTCGTCAACAATTTCATCAACAACATTTCCATCAATGTCTAATACTTTAATTTTATAATCATTTAAATCTATATCTGGAGAATATTCTATATAGACGTCATCTTTAGTTAAATTACCTATATTTATAGCAGCATACAAATTTCGAGTATATATAGGTTCATTTTGTTGAGAAACCGAACTTGAAGGAGCTATATACGAACTATCAAAAATAACATTATAGTTATATTTTTCAAAATCTTTTTTTGTGATTTCTTTTATTAATCTTGTTTTATTCTTATCAGAATAAATTCTTATATATCTACCTTTTAAATCCCCACTTTCTCTAAATGCTTTATCACTTACAAGGGCATAATTACTAACTAAATCTTTAGCATTTTCTGGTAGATTATTTAATTCATAGGAATCAGAATTATATAGCTCTAACACATCTTCTGGATAAAAAGCATGGTCGGGCCCATTATATTGTGCATCATTAATACATATTTCTTTTACGTCTTTTAATGAATCAAAAGATCCTTTTTCTGATTTAAATTTAAATCTACAATTATTTATTTGAATATTTGATTCTATTTGTATTTCATATTTAGATAAAGCGCCTGATATTGTAGGTATAATTAATATAGCTAATACACTCATAACTTTAAACATCTTATATTTTTTATTTAATATTAATCCAAGAGATCCTAATACTACTACAATTGGTATTATAAATAATAAACTTCTTACTCCTGTTTTAGGATTTTCATCAATTGTTTTTGGAACTGGTGATTCATCATTTGAAAATAGTAACACTATATCTTCTGAATCATTATATAAGTTTCCTGTGAATTTAGAACTATCTAATTCTGTTTTAAATGTTATATTCAAATTTATAGTTATTGTTTCACCTTGTTTTATTATATTATCATCATTAGTTTCTACAGTATATTCCATAAATTCTAATTTATTTCCTATAATTGTATCATCTACATAGTAATCTT
>JAIKYM010000024.1 GCA_024683115.1 Bacilli bacterium | reverse complement strand
CGAAATGAATGGTGGAACAATCACAGCAACAAGCCAAGGAATTTATACATCAACACCAAATCACATCATGACGATGACAGGTGGAACAGTAACATCAACAGGAAGTCACGGATTTGATTATGCTTATAATGGCAATCCAATGAGTGTATTTAACATGAGTGGAGGAACAATTATAGGAGCATCTCGTGGTGCAAACTTAAATGGTACAACTATCAATATGACAGGTGGTGAAATCCAAACTACCGGATATGGTCAAGGATACTATGCTGTTTATATTAATGGTTACTCAGGTGGCACATTTACAAATGGAGCATTTATAAATGCACCTAGAGGGTCTGGTATCTGGGCTACAAATATAGTTAATTTAACTGATACTACTATTTTTGCAGGAGCACAAAATGCATATGGTATTTATACTAATGGTTCTGCAATATATTTACATGAGGGAACTCTTATAAATACTCCTGGTAGTTCAGCAAATGGTATATTGTTCCCTTCTAATAGTTATAGTTTTGAAGTTGTAGTAGATGGGGCTGAAATTAAATCTGGTAATATAGGTATTAATTCTAGTTCACAAAATACTTCAAGAACTATTAAAGTATTAGATGGTAAAGTATATGGTGAAAATTACGGCGTATATCTTAATGCTGCTAATGTAACATTAAATGTTGGAACATTAGAACAAGATTTCTCAACTAATAATCCAATTATTTCTGGTGGTATGTATGGTGTATATAGAGTATCAGGAACTGCTAATTTCTATAATGGTAGGTTAAGAGGATATACTTATGGTTATAATTCATTATCGAATGTTAGACCTGGTATGGATATTGCAGCTGAAGCTGAAGATATTGAAGAAGTTAAGAAATACTTAACATATAGTACAACTAATGTATCATCTACTCCAATTAGCCAATATGCTAAGACTGGAACGGGTTATGCAATAATAACCTATATAGATGAAACTAATGATTTATGTGAAAATGGACAAGAGTTCTTATTTGATTACACTGGATCTGAACAAGTATTTAGTGTTCCATGTTCTGGCAAATTCTCTCTAGAAGTTTGGGGAGGTGCTGGAGCAGGAGATCAAAGTGCTACAGGTGGCCGTGGTGGTTATGCTTACGGTGAAATCGAATTAGAATATGGTGAAAAATTATATGTAAATACTGGTGGAACTGGTAATACAAATGATACTTATGCTTATAATGGTGGTGGATTTGGACGTGGTTCTGGATCTGGATATGCTGCCGGTGGTGGTGGTGCTACTCATATTGCATTAGTATCTGGAGAAATTCAAACACTATCAAGTAAAAGAGATCAAATCTTAATCGTTGCTGGTGGAGGTGGTGGTGCCTCAGATTATGCTGGTAATGATGGTGGAGGATCCGGTGGTGGCTGGATTGGTGGAACTGGATATGGTAGTTACGGTGGAAAAGGTGGAAACCAAGAAACTGGTTACTTATTTGGACGTGGACAAGAAGCTAGATATCAAGGTGCCGGCGGCGGTGGCGGCTGGTATGGTGGATATCAAGTTGGTACAGATAGCACTGGTCACGGTGGTGGCGGTGGTTCTGGTTACATAGGACATGAACGTATTACAAATGGAGTAATGTACGGATATAAAGTACAAGCTACAACTGGTACATGGATTAATAATTATTACGTAGATAAAGAAGCATTCTTACAAGTTGGTGATCAAACATTTAATAGATTTGATGATGCATCAGCAGCCATTGAAGAAAATGGTGAAGGAACAATTATAGTTCTTAAAGATGCTAAGATACTTGAGGTTCCAACTATTGTAGGAAATAGAACTATAACTCTTGATTTAAATGGTCATAAGATTGAAACAATGAGAAGAATTGTTAATAATTCCAAATTAACAATAGTTGATTCAAGTGAATTAAAGACTGGTGAGTTATATGCTATTGAAGATAATGTAATTGAAACATTAAATGATTTAACATTAGATGGTGTTAAAGCTAGCAGTCATCAAACAGATTATTCTGCAATATATTGTACAACCAATTCTTTGACGGTTGAAGTTAAGAACTCTACTATTAATGCGGAATTACATGGTATTACTTCTACATATGGTCAAAGTGTTGTAGTAGAAAATAGTACAATAACAGCTAAATCATCTGGTATTAAGATGGGTGCAGCTGGTTCAAATGTAACATTTAAATCCGGAACAATTAATGCTTCTGATCATGGTATATATTTTGAAAATGCACCAAGATCAACAGCAACTTTTGAAACAGGTATAATAACTGCTACAAATAATGGTATTTATTTCAATAACTCAGCTAATTCATCATTAACATATAAAGATGGTGAAATGACTATTGGTAATAATGGTATTCAATTCAATAATTCTGGAAGTAGTTCATTAACTTATAAACAGGGAACTATTACATCAACTGGTAATGCTGGTTTTGTAATCTCTAGTTCAAATAATTCAACAGTACATATTGAGAATTCAACAGTAACTGCATATCAAGAAGCTATTTATAACAGTGCTCAAGCGGTTACATGGGTAATTGATAATGCTACTATGACATCCACAGCTAAAGTTGCAGTAGACTTTGTAAATACAAGTACAAGTAGAAGTTCATTAACTATTAAAGATGGTACTTATACAGGTACTACTCATGGTGCAAGAATTCGTGGAACTAATGCTATAATCAATGGTGGTACATTTACAACAACAAGTACAGATAGAGATAATTATGCATTTGTAGTTGAAAGCAATGGAATATTAACTGTAAACGAGGGTGTTGTCATAACAGCCCCAAATGCATCAGGTATTTATGCGGATTGTCCTGTAACATTAAATAAAACTAGTGTTACATCAGGATCATTAACTGGATATGGAATATATCATAAGTCTAGTAACTTAAATATAACTGATACTGCAATTACAGGTAATAATGGTATTGAATCAACATCAGATAATAATTACACAATTAACTATACAAATAGTACAATTGATGCAACTAATGTAGGTATCTACATGAATGGCACTGGTACTAAAACATTAAATATTAATTCAGGAACAATTGATGGTGAAGTTATTGGTTTATTATTAAAAGGAAATAATACAACAACTAATTTAGGAATTAAAGATGAAGTATTATCAATAGAAAATCCTCATATAATAAGTGATAACATAGCTATAATGAATAACTTCGGAAATCTTAATTTTTACAGTGGATTATTAACTGCTACTAGTAGAGTATTAACTACTGAACCAAATGAATTAAGAAAAGATAAAGAAGTTCATTATGACTACACAATTAATGAAGGAGAAGTTGCAACTTTAACATCATTTAGTCATTCATCAAGTGCAACAAGTAATTATGCAAAAGAAGGAAATGGATATGCTAAATTAAAATATTTAGAATATGATGGTTCTCTTCCAACTATTTCTAATAGTGAACCAACTATAATTTCTGAATATAATTGTAATATTCATGTTGGAGATACATTTGATTATCCTTATACAGGTTCTTTCCAAGAGTTTGTTCCAACTTGTGATGGAGAATATAAACTTGAGGTATGGGGCGCTAGAGGTGGTCAAGGTGCCGATAGCAATGTATCTAATACTGGATGGTCATATGGTAAAGGTGGTTATTCAGTAGGTAATATTAAATTAACAGATAGTGATACTCTATATATTTATGCTGGAGGAACAGGTGTTGGTGTAAACGGACAAACTGTTACTAAAAATGCTGTTGTTCCAGGAGGCTTTAATGGTGGAGGTAATACTTACCATGATGGGGGAGAATTTGGTGGATCCGGTGGTGGAGCATCAGACGTCAGAGTAAATTCTAATTCATTATATGCACGTGTAATCGTTGCCGGTGGAGGAGGCGGTTCTGGTGAGGATAATGAAACAGCTGGAACTGCTGGAGGAACACAATCAGTTAATTCTTATAATAGTAGTTATACTGCTACTCAAACTGGAGCAGGTTCTGGTGGAAGCTTTGGACAAGGAGCTAACTATCAAAACACTGGTGAATCTGGTGGAGGCGGCGGCGGCGGCTGGTATGGCGGCGGTGGTGGCCAAGGAAGTGGTTCTGGTGGTGGTTCTGGATATGTATATACTGCAGAAACTGCTTTAAATTATCCAACAGGCTGCTTGTTAAGTGAGAAATATTATTTAACTGAAGCATCAACTATAGCAGGTAATCAATCATTTACATCTCCAACTGGTACTTCTGAAACAGGACATGCTGGAAGTGGATATGTAAGAATAACATATTTATCTTCATCAAGTGGTAGTGGTTCTACTGGTAATGTATTAGTTGAACTAGATGCAAGAGAAGGAACTTTGAATACTACTAGTATTACAAATAGAGTTGGCACAGCTATAGGTGAATTACCAATACCAAGTGCACCAACAGGTTATGTATTCGATGGTTGGTATACAAACTTAGAATTTAATGAAAAAGTTAATGAAGATACAGTTGTAAATTATCATTTAAAATTGTATGCAAAATATAAAGCAGATAGTGTAGATTGTTCAACTATAATAGATAAAGAATATTTATTTGATTATTCAGGACAATCAGAACAATTTGTTGCATATTGTCCAGGTAAATATAAAGTGGAAGTATGGGGCGCATCTGGTGGAGCATATAGTCCAAATACAAAATATGGTTATGGTGGATACTCTACGGGTGAAATCATATTATCTAAAGATGAAACAATTTATGTTACCGTTGGAGGCCAAGGAGATTCAACATGCCAAGGAAACTTCTGTAAAGGTGGATTCAACGGCGGTGGCTTTGGAATTGTAGCTAGCCAATCTGGTTCAGGTGGTGGTGGTGCTACTCATATAGCTAAAGCTAGTGGTCAATTATATGATTTAAATGAAAATCGTTCATCAGTATTAATTGTTGCTGGTGGCGGTGGTGGTTCTGGTGCATCAGGAATTGGTGGATCCGGAGGTGGATACATCGGTGGAGATGGATTAGATTCATATAACAACAATGGATACTCAGGATATGCTGGATCTGGTGGAACAGAAACTACAGGTGGTAAGACATTTAATAATTCAACTTGTGATACAGGAACATTTGGTAAGGGTGCTGGCATGTGTAATGAAAGCGCTGGTGGATCTGGAGCCGGAGGAGGATACTTCGGTGGCGGAGGATCTAACCGTGGACATGGTGGTGCCGGAGGTGGTTCTGGATATATCAATGAATCACAAGTAACAAATGGACAAATGTATGGTTACAATGTACCATCAAGAGGACACGGAATAATAAATGCATACTTATCATCAAAACAAGGATTCCTAGAAGTAGATGGAAATGTATATAATTCATTCGAAACAGCATTGGGAGCACTTGGAGAAAATGGTGGAACAATAAAAGTATTAAATCATGCAAGTGTACAAGAAGATGTAACATTCCCAAGTGAAAAGACAATAACATTAGATATGAATGGATATGAATTATCATTTATAAAAACAATAGTAAATGAATCAACATTAACTATAAAGAATGATAAGACAAGTAAATCTACAATAACTAATACAACAGGAGATGTAATAAATAATAAAGGAACAATAACAATCAATAATGTTGATATTGTTTCAGGAGCATCAAGTAGTTGTATAAGAGGAACAACAGGAAATGGAACAATAACAGTTA
>JAIKYM010000002.1 GCA_024683115.1 Bacilli bacterium | reverse complement strand
TGTATTATATCTGATAAGGAAACTCTTTTACTTGATGAACCAACTTATGATTTAGATATGGATAGTGAAAAAATAATTGCAAATATGATTAAGAAATATTGGAAGAAAAAGAGTTATGTAATAGTTTCTCATAAGCCTATTTTTACAACTATATGTAAGAAACATTATTTCATGAAGAATCATGAATTATTAGAAAGTGAACCATTGTTATAAGAGTAAATCGTATAAGATTTACTTTTATTTAATGTAAGGAGGGTAAAAATGATTAAGATTTTAAAGTTATTTAAAAACTTAAATAAAAGAGATTATATATTTCTTTTGTTAACTGTTTTATTAATAGTTTTTCAAGTGTTTGTAGAACTTAAAATGCCTGATTATATGTCACAGGTAACAAGACTTGCTCAAACACCTGGAAGTGATATGAACGAAATAATTAAAAATGGTTTTTTTATGTTACTATGTGCATTAGCAAGTTTAGTAACATTAATAGTAACAGGATATTTAACAGCTAATATAGCTGCATCATTTTCAAGAAATACAAGAAAGGCTTTATTTGATAAAGTTGAAAGACTAAGTGTAGCAGATGTTAAAAAGTTTAAGACATCTTCACTTATAACTAGAACTACAAATGATATAACTCAATTACAAATGTTATTTGCTATGGGTACAATCTTTATGATTAAATCACCTGTAACAGCTGTTTGGGCTATCATGAAGATTCTAAATAAATCTACTGAATGGTCAATTGCTACAGGTGTAGGTGTAGTTATATTATTAACAACAATCTTTTCAATCATGATTGTGGTATCACCTAAGTTTAAGAAGGTACAAAAGTTAACTGATAATTTAAATGGTGTAACTAGAGAGAGTTTAACTGGTATAAGAGTTATTAGAGCATTTAATGCAGAAGAATATCAAGAAAATAAGTTCTCAGATATTAATGATGATTTAACTAGAACTAATTTATTTATTCAAAAGACTTTTGCTATTATGGGACCAATGATGAACATAGTTATGCATGGTTTAACTTTAGCTATATATTTAATCGGTGCTTTATTAATTAGTAAAGCAATGTTATATGATAAGTTAACTATATTCTCAAATATGGTAGTATTTTCTTCATATGGTATGCAAGTAATCATGTCTTTCTTAATGCTAGCTATGATCTTCATGTTAATACCTAGAGCATCGGTATCTGCTGAAAGAATTAATGAAGTATTAGAATCAGATATATCTATTAAAGAAGGTACTTTAGAAAAAGGTAAAGCTAATCAAGAAGGAACTATTGAATTCAAAAATGTATCATTTAAATATCCAGATGGTGATGATGATATGTTGAAGAATATTAGTTTTGAAGTTAAAAAGGGTGAGACAGTTGCATTCATTGGATCAACTGGTTCAGGTAAAACTACATTAGTTAATTTAATTCCTAGATTTTATGATGTTACTGGTGGAGAAGTATTAGTTAATGGTGTTAATGTTAAAGAGTATAAAGAAGAAGCATTACATAATATAATTGGATATATTCCTCAAAAAGCTGTTCTTTTTGATGGAACTGTTAATTATAATATTTCATATGGTAAAAACGATAAAAAGAAAGTAACAGAAGAAAAGATTAAAGAAGCTATAAATGTAGCACAAGCAAAAGACTTTGTTGAAAAGATGGAAGATGGTTATGAATCTCACATAGCTCAAGGTGGAACAAATATTTCTGGTGGACAAAAACAAAGATTATCTATAGCTAGAGCTATAGCAAGAGATCCTGAAATATATATATTCGATGATACATTCTCAGCACTAGATTATAAGACTGATTCTACTTTAAGAAAAGAATTAAAGAAATATGTAGATGGTGCGACAGTATTAATTGTAGCCCAAAGAATTGGTACTATTATGAATGCTGATAAAATCATTGTATTAAATGATGGAGAGTGTGTAGGTCAAGGAACACATAAAGAGTTATTAAAGAATTGTGATGTTTATAAACAAATTGCCTTATCACAATTAAGTGAGGAGGAATTATAATGAGAGGAGCACGTGGAAAAGCACCAGAGAAATCAAAAGACTTCTTTGGATCAATTAAAAGAATTTTTAAAGAAATTGATAGATATAGATTATTAATGTTAATTTCTTTATTACTTGCTGCTTTATCATCAGTAATGTCTATAGTATCACCTGGTATGTTATCTAAGTTAACTGATACTATATCATCAGGTATTGGTGTTAATAGTACTAACATGACAACAATAGTTACTAAGATTAATAATCCAATTGATAATTCAAAGATATTATTTGATGAAAGTTTATTAATATATGATAGAACTGAATACGGTGAATATTTAGATAACAATACTACATTTAACTATGAAGCATTTAAGCGTTTACCTAATTCAATTAAAGAATATATTTATCCATCTTTTGAAATAGATGGAGTAGTTATTACAACTGATGATCAAATAGAATTAAAAAAGATATTTGAAACTGTTGATCAAACTAATAGTGAAGCAATGTTAAAAGCATTTGATTCAGCACCTGAAAGTGTTAAGAAAGTAATACTTCCAACTATTGATTTTAAGAAAGTATTAACATATGGTTCTATATTAATAATGTTATTAATTGTAAGCGCATTCTTCAATTACTTAACATCTATTATTACTGCTATTGTATCTAATAAATCAGCTAGAGATTTAAGAAATAGAATTTCATATAAGATTAATAAATTACCGCTTGTATATTTTGATAATAATCAAGTAGGTGATGTATTATCTAGAGTTACAAATGATGTTGATACAGTTGCTCAAAGTTTAAATAATTCATTAGCAACATTAGTATCATCACTTACTTTATTTATTGGTGCAATAATAATGATGTTTGCTACTAATGTATTAATGACTTTAGCTGCAATATTCTCAACTATCATTGGATTTGTATTTATGATTATCATATTAGGAAAATCACAAAAATATTTTATCCAAAGGCAAGAAGAATTAGGTAAATTAAATTCTCATATTGAAGAAGTGTATTCTGGTTTATTAGTTGTTAAAGCTTATAATGGAAAAGAAACATCAGATAAAGAATTCGATGAATTAAATGAAGGTGTATATAAAGCTAATATGATGAGTCAATTCTTATCAGGATTAATGCAACCACTTATGGGATTTGTTGGTAACTTTGGTTATGTTGCTGTCTGTATAGTAGGTGCATTACTAACATTAAAAGGTAGTATTTCATTTGGTGTTATTGTAGCATTTATGATTTATGTTAGATTATTTACTAATCCACTTTCTCAAATAGCTCAAGCATTCACATCACTTCAATCAACAGCTGCAGCTGGTGAAAGAGTATTTGAATTATTAGATGAAAATGAAATGGATGATGAATCTAATATTAAGAATAAATTAGCATTAAAAAATGCTAAAGGTAATATTGAATTTAAGAATGTTAAATTTGGTTATACAGATGATAAAGTTATTATTAAGGATTTCTCTGCCAGTGCTAAACCAGGTAGTAAGATTGCTATCGTTGGACCTACAGGAGCAGGTAAGACTACAATAGTTAACTTATTAATGAAGTTCTATAACATTGATGAAGGAGATATTATTATAGATGGAATATCTATAAAAGATTTATCTAGAGAGAATATTCATAACTTATTTACTATGGTTCTTCAAGACACATGGTTATTCAATGGAACTATTAAAGATAATATAAGATTTAATCGTGAGAAAATAACTGATGAAGAAATTAATAAAGTATTAGATACTGTTGGTTTAAAACACTTTATTGCAACACTTTCAAATGGAATAGATACAGAGATTACTGAAAATGATTCTATATCAAGTGGACAAAAGCAATTATTAACTATAGCTCGTGGTATGTTAGAAGATGCTCCATTCCTAATATTAGATGAAGCTACATCTAACGTAGATACAAGAACTGAAGAATTAGTTCAACAAGCTATGGATAAACTAATGGTAGGTCGTACATCATTTATCATAGCTCATAGATTATCAACAATTAAAAATGCTGATCTTATCTTAGTTATGGATGAGGGTAATATAGTTGAAATGGGAACTCATAATGAGTTATTAAAACAAAAAGGTTTCTATGCTAATTTATACAATTCTCAATTTAAATTATAAGAGATTTATATCTCTTATTTTTTATTGAATAAAAATTCGAATTATAATAGAATTAAATTAGAAAGGATAAGGGAATATGAAAAAGTATATAGCAGAATTTATAGGAACATTTATTTTAGTATTTTTTGGTACAGGAATTGCAGTAGTTACAGGAGATTTATTATGCACAGCATTAGCATTTGGCTTAGCAATAGTAGCATCAGCTTATGTAATTGGTAATATTTCAGGATGTCACGTAAATCCAGCTGTTTCATTAGCATGCTTAATAAATGGTAAGTTAAGTGTTAAAGATTTCATAGGATATGTTGTAGGTCAAATCTTTGGTGCATTCATGGCTTCTACATTATTATATGTAGTATTCAAGAATACACTAATGGTTAATGCTCCAATTGTACTTGGGGCAAATGGATTTGCAGAGTTATCTGATAGTAACATTACTTTACTAGGTGCATTCATTGTTGAAGTAGTATTAACTTTTGTATTTGTTTATACTATTCTTGGTGTTACTAGTGATGAATCTAAAAAGAGTGTTGCTGGTATTGTTATTGGTTTAACATTAATGTTTGTTCATTTATTAGGTATTAAACTAACTGGAACATCTGTTAACCCAGCTAGAAGTTTAGCTCCTGCTGTTCTTATGGGTGGTAAAGCTCTAGAACAAGTTTGGTTATTCATTGTAGCTCCATGTGTTGGTGCTTCAGGATCAGCTTTATTATTTAAGTACTTCAATACTGAAAAAGAAAAAGTTGATGTACCTAAGAAAGTAAAGAAAAGAAAATAATTGTTGAACAGGATGATTTTATGTTTTTGGATAAAGAATTAAAAAAGATAGGTAAAAAGAATATCAGAGTATACTTAGATATGGATGGAACTATAGTACATTATGAAGTAGGTAATGCTGATAATTATGATATTAAAAGACCATTATTGAATAGAATTAATAATGTTAAAAAGATTATTAGTGAATATGATAATATTTCATTTTATATCTTATCTATTGGTCATGAACAAAAACATATAGATCAAAAGAATAAATGGTTAGATAAATATTTACCTGAAATACCTAAAGAGAATAGAGCCATTCTAATTAGAAATATTCGTGGTAATAAACCATCACCAGAAATTAAAAGAGATTTTATTAACAGTATTAAAACTGATGATATTATTGTTCTAATTGATGATGATCCTCGTATCATAGATGCAGTTAGAAAGAATAA
Organism: Bacilli bacterium; assembly: GCA_024683115.1. Lineage (GTDB taxonomy): Bacteria > Bacillota_I > Bacilli_A > RF39 > UBA660 > UBA6985. The sequence continues at coordinate 85 of JAIKYM010000002.1, read as the reverse complement.
TAAAAATAATGTTATCCTTTATAAGGATTCAGTTTTATCAGATTAAAAAGAGATGCTATTAAGCATCTCTTTTAACTTCCATAAT
>JAIKYM010000001.1 GCA_024683115.1 Bacilli bacterium | reverse complement strand
TAGCAAATTCTTCTTTTAGTTTATCTAAATCAACATAAAAAATAGCAATTCTTAAACCATTTGATGTCATAGATGAATAAACTTCATTTAACTTTTCATATAAAGCTATAATGATACCTCTCATAGCATCTAATTTAAATTCTTCAGCTGCTATTTCTTGTCTAGTTGAATTTTTATCTTCATTAATATTATATATTCTATTAATTTTTTCATTTTTAGTATGAGCTAATAGATTTACTACTCTCTTTGGACAACCTTTATCTAATAATTTATTAGTTGCACCTTCATCTGCTTCATTTAATGTTTTAATTTCTTTAACTAGTTTAGATTCTTCTTTTTCTAAATCAACTAATCTAGTTTTTCCATAACTTACTCTTCTATTATGCTTATCAAAATCTAGAAGATAATCTAATAATCCAGTGAAATATTCCTCAATTAAAGATAAATCACTTATTTGTTTTAATCCTGTTATATTTTCCTCAATGTATCTATTTACTGCTCTATCGAAATGTGTTTCATATTTATCACGATAGAAAAAATCATTAATTATTGTCCCCATTATTTATTCATTCCCTTCGTTTGATTCGAATATAATCTTCTAGCTCCAATTACCTTATATGCAGTTTCTATTCCATTTGGATAGCTAGATATAAATTTATCTACATTACCATGTAATAAAATAGTATTATTCACTACAGTTCCAAATGTAACTTCTATATGTGAATTACTCGGATTAATAGTGATATATTCATCGTTATAAAATGGATTATTAATAATCTCATTTACACAACTTCTTAATACTTTATTATTCTTTTGAAGATGCTTTTTACATCTAAATTTTTTATCTATGCATAAATCTAATGTAATAATATTTGAATCTTCTGATTTACAAGCAGTTATAAAGCCAATAGTTTTACTATTGTGTTTTATTAAAAAAAGATAGCTTGAATCATAGACTCTTTGTATTGAGCCTGGATATGTAAACGACTCATAAAAGAAATCTTCAATCATATTTTTACATGTTATGACATCATCATTCTTTTTACTAGATAATACGCCATAAAACCCATTAGCCATATAATCCCCTTCTTGTAGGTCTATATTCTATTACTTTTTTAATAAAAAAGCAAATAAAAAGGCATAAAAAAACTATCAAAAAATGATAGTTTTAATAGATTTAATTGAATAATTCATCAATTTCGGATTTAGATGCCATTCCCACATGTCTTTTATACACTTTTCCATCTTTAAAAACTATAAAACAAGGTATAGACATAATACCAAACGATAAAGCTAAATCTGTTTCATCATCTGTATTAACTTTATATACTGTATGTTCTTCTGCTACTTTCTCCATTACTGGCATCATCATTTGACATGGTCCACACCATTCAGCATAGAAATCTACAATACATTCTTCTTTATTATTTATTACTTTTTCTTCAAAATCTTGTTTAGAAATATTCATATATCCTCCAATATTATATATAATATTATATCATATTATTAATTATAAATTAAAGTTAGTTGGATCTTTAACCATAGCTTTATTTAATTTTAATGTCTTAGGTAATGAATGTCCTAAATCAACTTCGTCTATCATAGCACCTTCAAGTTTAATGAAAGATTGAGAGATAATCTTAGATAAACTTCTACCACCTGCTTCAGTTTCTAGAGCTGCTTGGATTACTTCTTCTAGGAAAGCATCATCATATTCAATAGTACATCCAAATTCTTCTTGTAATCTTTCTTTTATTTGTACTAAAGGACTTATTTTTGATCTTGTTAATAAAGTTTTTAATCCGGATTCATCAAGCGGATTATATGTATATATAAGTGGGAATCTACCAACAAATTCAGGCAAGAAACCATAGTTGATAATATCTTTATCTACTAACTTCTTTTCAGCTAATACTTCATCTACTTGATTAAATCCTAGAGAATGTTTTTGTTTTCTCTTATCAAATAAATCCATGAAAGCTCCTGATCCTACTTTAGTGATGAATGAAGTATCTAATTGTAATTGACCAGATCCTCTCTTATTTTCAAAAGAAAACTTATATCCTTCTAATACTTTTAGTAATGCTTGTTGAACATCTAAGTCTTTAATTAAATCACCACGAGCAGCAATCTTATCTACTTCATCAAACATTAAAATAGATCTTTCAGCTTTTTCTATATTATTACCTGATACAGCATATATTTGTTTTAATACATCATCTACACCTTTACCAACAAAGCCTTCAGCAGTTAATTGATTAGAATCTATAACTGTAATAGGAATATTAGCATACTCAGCTATTAATCTAAATGTTTCGGTCTTACCACATCCAGTTGGTCCTACACACATGATGTTCTTAACTAACTTAGGGTTATTAGTTCTGAAGTTAGCTACTATAACTGTCGCTATATCATCCATTAGTGAATCATTGTTAATAATTCTTTCTTTTAGATAATTAGCTAATTCTACTCTCTTAATTGAAGCTAAGTCATTATCAAGTTCACTTCTTTTACTATCTGCTACAGTTTTTTTCTTAGCAAATACATCTAAGTATCTCTTTTGTATATCTTCATTTAATTCTTTTAATTCACATGGATCTCTTTTAATAACAGATTCAATAACTGGCGAATCACCTGTTTTAGTTTTATATAATAATAAGATTTTATCTCTTATATCACGGAAATATACGATAGCTAATTGAGTTGATGTGTCTATGTTATTATATCTTTTTTGTAATTCAGATATTTCAATTGGATATAAGTAATATAAGTCATCTTCACTCTTATAACTTTCTTCAAATCTTGATACATCTATATATTTAGTATCTTCTGTTTCAGGAATAAAATTGTTTTCATCATCAAGATGTCCAAAACAAACAGATTGAGGAATAATAGCATAATTATTACGATCACTATCTATAATTTTTACACCACATAATATAGTAATCATATTATTTGGTTGGTTTTGTATTATCTTATCCATATTAATCACCCTTAATTGATTGTATATAATAATACATTTTAGAGTAATAAACAATAAAAAAACAATAGAATTTAGCACTCTATTGTTTATTTCCATATATTTAATCGATAATACTTATTACCGCGTTTATAATTGCTTATTTCCACTTTTAAATGGTCATATGCAGAATGAACACTAATAGGCTTACCAGTCTCATCTTTATATAAATAAATTACTACATGATCTTTATCTAAAATAATATCTCCAGGTAATAATTCACTTTCATCTATAAGTGATACATCTTGATTACGTCCACTTATAACATTTACTCTATCTTTATATAAATCTACACCAGAAGCTATATAATATACCCATCTTACAAAACCTGCACAATCAAGTCCATCTGGATAATAATTACCTGCAACTTGATTCTTAAAACCATTTGATAAATAAACATTTTTTATACCCCATGTACTATTAGCTGTAGACATAGTTGCATCAAGTGTTGTATGTCCTCCACCCCATAGATAAGGTAGACCAACAGCCTCAATACCTGATTTAACTAAGAATAGTCTATCATCATTTAGATTTGGATACTGACTTAAAACTATATCTATTTCTTTATCAACATCCTCTTTAGAGATAATTCCACTTACATGCTCACTGCACAATCCCTTTTTATTTGAATTATTTAAATTAACACAATAATTCAAATGTTTAAACATATTATTATCTTTATCATATAAATCTAAAGTTTGATTATATTTACTATCTTGATAATAACCACCTATTTTATAATCTATATCTAAATTAAGTTTATTAGTTGTAATTCCATCATAAATAAAATCAGTAATAAAAGTATTAGCATCTATATTAAATAAAGCATACTTATTATCCTTATTAAGATATAAAGTTTTATCTACTACACCAAAATCTTGATAATTTATATTATCTATATTTAAAGAATTTGTATTCTTACGATAATAATTGTAAATTAAAAATCCATCATCATGAATAACTACATCACCAGATGAATCAAATAACTCCAGTATAGAACAATTAGAATATTTACACTTATATGATCCAAGTATTTCTACATCTTTAATATCATCAATAGATACAAAAACTTCATCAGGTGTATTATACACTTTGATGATTGGATTATTTGCATATCCTAGCGTATCATTCAACGCAAAAGACTTATTATTAGGGTTTCCAACTAATATCGAAATATTAAGTATGAGAACTACTAATAACAACGCAAAAAACAATATTCTCTTCTTAGGTTCTATATAGGATATGTTTATTTCAAACAATGTATCCTTCATATTCTCACCTAATATCATTATAGCAATATATGTAAAATATAAGTATAGCATGTGTAAAACTTTACAAAGTGTTTATTTATGTTTACACATAATAAAAGACACATTAATATGTGTCTTAATCAATCAATGTAATACTTAAATTATAAACTATTCCATCGACATTAATATACAATGCTTTTTGTCCAGAAATATTAGTTCTTATAATACCATTGTTATTAATTTTGTATGAAGCAATATTACCATTTATTGAAATAACAATTAATTCTGCTTCTTTTTCACTCTTATAAGCTATATAATCACCCATGTAACTAACTTCAAAGTCACCTGCATACTTTAATGCACCTGATAATCTAGCGTCATAGTCTTTTATGTCTAATTCTGTTTTAGGTGAATAATTATCATTTATAGTAATAGGATTAACTGAATAGTTTTCAATCATATTATCATATAAATATCCACTTGCACCGATGTATGATACTTCCTTACCATCTGATAGATTAACCTTTTTATTAACATCTTCTACATCCGATGAGATACTAATAATTCTTCCTAGATAATCAACGTCTAATCTTAAATCATTAACAATATTCATATTTTGATTATATGAAATAGATAAACTATTTTTATATACTGATAAACCATTTACATAGTTTAAATCGTAATA
>JAIKYM010000172.1 GCA_024683115.1 Bacilli bacterium | reverse complement strand
TAATTCAACAACTATATTTTTATTTAAATACATATCACTTGTTAATATTACTTTCTTACCTTTTTTAACAAGCATAGATAGTATTTCTAACATTACTTTTCTAGGATATATGAATTCTTTTTCTAAAGAAACTTCTAATCCCTTAATACCATTTATTTCATCTTCAGTATAGCCATATAAATCCATCATTGAAAAATATATTTCATCAATATTAACATCATGATTTTTTTCCCTATTAGCCTCTGCTTCAGATTTCTTCCTCATATCTATAAGAGGTTCTTTTAGTTTAATTCCAACTAACTTGTTTTCAACAAAATTAAATATATCATCAGGATTAAATATTTTTCTAGTAATCAAAGTATCAAATATATCAAAAGAAATAACATCATATTTTAATAACTCTTTTTCAAAACTCTCCTTATTATAAGCTTTAGTGTTTTTTCTAAGTGTTCTTTTAATTTTATTAATTACCCTTTTAAATATATTCATATTTACACCCTAAATAATCTTCTTATAAAGTTTTGATATCTTCTAATTAAACCTTTTTTAATTCTAACGAGATTTCTAACTCTTTTTGAAGTAGGATTAATAGGCATTGGTTTATGAGCAATTATATCTCTTACTTTTAATACTTCATCACTTGGTAATACATCTTCTCTATTATAAATTCTTTCATGCTTTTCCTTAGAATCTAATTTATCATTTAATAGATCATCAACAAATTTACCAAATTGTTCAAAACCTTTTTCAAGTGGATAATCTTTCATGAAGTTCATTCCAGCCTTACCCATCTTCTCTTGCAATTTTTCATCATCTAATATTTTGATTAAAGCTGTGGCAAGTGCTTCAGGTGTTGAATCTGCTAATAATACTCCATCTTCAGGAATATCATAGAAATTATTTTCTCTGTATAAATCAACAACAGGTAATCCAGCAGCCATCATTTCAAATGGTATTCTTGATGGATTAGATGAACTTATACATAAGCCAACCTTACACTTATTATATAATTCATTACATTTATCAATCTTCATTATTTGTAAATTATCAAATCCCATACCAGACATATCACCAGTATCAGATCCATATAAATATATTTTAGTTTTTGGTCTTAACTTCTTAACAATTTGTAATGCCTTTAATCCCATATCAGCACAACGTCTTGCCTTTTCAGGTTGATAAATGAAACAAACTGCATTTTCTTTCTTAACCTTATCAAGTTTCTTATAAACTTTTAAATCAGCACAGAATGCAAATGAATGCATATGTGTTCCAAATTCATTAGATAACTTATTAGCTAACCAATTACCAATACTAATTCCTTCAAGTCCAAGTTTATATGTTCTTTCCATCTCTAAGAACATACCACCCATTGGTTCAAACCAAGGTTCAAAATCTTGAATAAAATATGCTTTCTTAGGAACATTCATAGTGCTTACATAATCTGGAGTTAATACTGAATATGTAGCAAATACTAAGTCATATTCTTTTCTTAATTCAATTCCAACATAAGCATTACATAAACATTCTCCATAGAAGTTAGCAATTATTTCTTTCATGCTTTCATTAGTATTAACAAAGTCTTCTTCAATATATAAATCTACTTCATAACCTTGTGTTACTAAATAGTTGGCATTTTGAATCATAGTTCTAATTCCACCTGATCCTTTAATAGGATGTGGAATAATCCAAGCAATCTTTTTAGCCATAAGTGGTTTTAATCTTTCAACAGTCTTTTTATCAACTTCATTTATAATTCCACCATATCTATATGATTGTTTATGAATATGTTCTGTATCAAGTGTAATACTTGTTCTTATTTCATTTTGTATTGTTAATAATTCTTCTAATTCAAATTCTTTCTTTAATGTTGTACTAGTAGATGTACTATGTTTTCTAAAATAATTTAAACTCTTAGAGCAATAAGAAATCTTACCATCTTTTAATAAAGTATAGTATAAATACCAATCTCCACTAATCTTAAACTTCTTACAATCTTCTAATATATCAATTTGATTTTTCTTCTTAAATACAACAGCAGATACATTTGGAATAGTATTTAATACACATAATGCTTCTCTAATTTCAGAGATACCATCATTGATGTATGATTTATTCCATTTAGTTTCACTAGCAGCTGTCATCCAAGCTCTACAATCAAATGCAGTAACTTTATTATCTTCATTCATTGTTAAACTTTCAGCATATGATATAACTACTTCTTCATCATCAAAAGCTTTCATCATTGTTTCTAAGAAACAAGGGTTAGATGAATCATCTGCTTCAGCTATCCAATAATAATCATTAGATACTAGTTTTATTCCTTTTTGCCATTGAGTAAAAACAGAACCACTATTCTTTTTATTATATTCTTTAATAACTTTAATATTTGATAAATCATATTTAGCTAACACTTTATCAATAACTTCAATGCTATTATCAGTTGAAGCATCATCTAGTATTATTAATTCATCAATAGGATATGATTGACGTAATATAGAATCAATTCTCTCCTCTAAATAATTAGCATAATTATAATTTGGTATAATTACAGACACTTTCTTAGTTGCTT
>JAIKYM010000137.1 GCA_024683115.1 Bacilli bacterium | reverse complement strand
AGCAAAACCAATATCAAACTCCTTTATAATGTCATCATTTAATCCACGATTATGTAAATATTCTAATGCAACTTTACCATCTGTTGATCTAATATTATTTTGATAATACTTAACAGCTAAATCATAAGCATCATAGAATCTATCATATTTTGTGGTAGTCTTCAAATCTACATCTACATTTATACCATTTCTTTCAGCAACTATTTTAACTGCTTCAATAAAGCTAACATTCTCATAGTCCTGAACAAAGTTAAATATGTTCCCTGTTTTACCACATACGAAACATGTATAAATTCTTTTTTCTTCGTTAACTGACATCGATGGTGAATGATCATCATGGAAAGGACATAAACCAAAATAATTCTTGCCCTTCTTTTCAAGGGTAACGTATGAACCTATTACATCAACAATAGATGCAACTGATTGTATATGATTTATTTCTTCTTGAGATAAAGCCATAAAAAATCACCCTCTAATATATATATATTAAAGGTATCCCCTTAAATCTCGACAAAAAAATTACAAAATTTGTATTTTTTAGCATTTTTATGAAGAATTTAATAAAAAAACTATAGTATTTCCTATAAATACCATAGTTTTTCGTTATTTTTTCTTACTTCTTTAATAATACCTGAACCTAAGCACTCTTCTCCATCATATAATACACATGCTTGTCCAGGTGTAACTGATTTAACCTTACATGGATAAGATACCCTTATGTTACCATCTTCTAAGTATTCTAATGATACAGGGAAGTCTTTTCCTCTATATCTAAATTTAGCAGTACATTCAGTTATTGTAGTTGGATTAATTAAATTAACATTTTCAATAATACATTCATCAGAATACAATTCTTCAGGATCTTCACCAAATGCTACATATAGAATATTCTTTTCAACATTCTTTCCTACAACAAAGTGTTTATCACCAAATCCTGATATACCAACATTTCTTCTTTGTCCAATAGTATAATTCATTAATCCATCATGTCTACCTATTACTTCATTTGTAGAAACATTAATAATATCTCCAGGATTTTTCTTTAAATAGTTTTGAATAAACTTTTGATAGTTTCTTTCACCTATAAAACAAATACCTGTAGAATCCTTTTTATGTGCTACTGGAATATTTGCTTCAACTGCTATATCTCTTACTTTATCTTTTTCAAAATCACCAATTGGAAATAATACATTTTCTAATTGTTCATGTGATAATTGAGCTAAGAAATATGATTGATCTTTATTTTGGTCTATACCACGATAAAGATGTCCATCTTTAGTTTTAGCATAATGTCCTGTTGCTATATAATCAGCGCCTAACTTCTTAGCTTCCTTTATAAAGGAATCAAACTTAATATATTTATTACACATCAAATCAGGATTAGGAGTTCTTCCTTTCTTTAGTTCATCTAAGAAGTAAGTAAATACATAATCCCAATACTCTTTAATAAAATCTACTCTATGTAATTCAATTCCTAAGTGATCACATACAGCTTTAGCATCATTATAATCTTTTTCTTGTGGACATATATCATTTAAATCATTTGGATTACCTTCAATATCATTATTAACTAAGGAGTCCCAGTTACGCATGAATAAACCTACTACTTCATAACCTTGATCTAGTAATAGTTTTGCAGCTACAGATGAATCTACTCCACCAGACATACCAATAACTACTTTACTCATATAAATCACCCTTTTTTCTATATGAATTATACTATTTAATTAGTTATATATCAAATATTTTGCTTTTATTTTTATAAAAACTATAATATAATCATTTATAGGTGATTTATATGAAGAACAAAGACGATATAAAAGCAGTAGTTGGTAATATTCCAATTAAAACAGAAAAGAAAAAGAAAAAAGCTAAAACTAAAAAAGATGAAAAATTACCACTTGGTTGGAGAATATTTGTTACCGTAATGGCATTAATGATGTTCATGTCATTTGCAGGTGGATTAATTGCATACTTTATAAGTGCTATTTCAAGTAAATAGTACTTTTTTTATTAATAAAAAAAGAATTAAACTTGCATTAATTCTTCTTCTTTTTCAGATATTTTAACATCTACTTCTTTATTATATTTATCTATTAGTTTTTGTACTTCATCTAATAAACGTTTTTCTTCATCTTCAGGAATAGCTTCATCCTTTTTAATTTTATCATTAGCAGCTTGTCTTGCTTTTCTTAAAGCTACTTTAGCATCTTCACCCATAGTACTAGCTTCTTTAGCATATTTTCTTCTAGTATCTTCAGTTAATTGAGGAACAGTTAATATAATAACTTCTCCATTGTTAGTTGGATTAATACCTAAGTTAGCTTCATTAATAGCTCTTTCAATATCTTTTAAACAACTTTTATCAAATGGTTTAATAAATAATTGTCTTGCTTCAGGCACTGTAATATTTGATAACTCTTTAATAGGAGTTAAAGTTCCATAGTACTCTGCTTTAATATTTGCTACCATAGCAGGATTAGCTCTACCTGCTCTAATAGTTATAAGTCTTTTATCTAATATTTCTAAAGCTTCAACCATTTCTAATTCTGCTTCTTCAACGTAATCCATAGTCATTCTCCTTTGTTAAATATATTATATCAAATCTATGCGGCTTGTCTATATTTACTTCTGTTTCTTGAATAATCTTCATAATTATTACGATCATCATCTGTAAGTAAATCTGGATGAGTTAAATAAATCTTATTTATTTCTTCCATATACTCATCTAATGCTTTAGTTATTTCACGGTCTTCACGAGTTCTTTTACCCATTGTATTAATTAGATACCTAACCTCATAATAGAATCTTCTTATTTCATCAGTTTCTAATGCTTCGCCATTTAGAGTTTTATCTTTTAAGGTAATAAAATCTTCTAAATCAAACTCTTTATACTTTTTATTCTTAGCCACAACTTTTTGTTCATGTTTTTCTTCATCAGCTAAGAATGTTGGTTCAATTATCGTAGAAACATCTTTTCCATTTTTTATAAATAAACCATTTTTAATTTTATATATATTATTACCATTTATATCTTTTGCAAAATATACACTATCACTTATATCAAATCTTTGTGCATAGTTATTCATTAAACTATCATCTACCACATTAAATTTAAGATATGGAAGACTTTGTTTTAAGGCTTTAAATATTTCTTCAGAAGTACCTGATACAAC
>JAIKYM010000071.1 GCA_024683115.1 Bacilli bacterium | reverse complement strand
AATTATAACTGATAAAGATTATTATTATAGTTTATTAGGTATTACTGATACTAAAGTTATAGATAAAGATAAAATACAAGAATGTATTGAAAGAAAAAACATAGGTAATGACTCTTTATTTGATTGTAAGGATATAGATTTTGATAGATTAAATAAATATAGATTAAAAGCTGAATCATTTGGTCCAAGAAAAAGAAAATATATAAATGATAATATAGATGAATTTATTACAAGTGTATATGATTATAATCAACAACAAAGATATGTAAAAATAAAATAAGAGGTTTTCCCTCTTATTTTTTATTCTCTAATATACGAGCCATCTCAACTCCTGATGCTGATGCCATCATTAAGCCTGTTGTTAATCCACCACCATCACCAATTGAGTATAAACCTTTAATGCTAGTTTCAAATCTTTCATTTAAAACTACTTCATTACTATAAAACTTAATCTCTGGTCCATATAATAAATTATCATCATTAGCAAATCCAGGTGCTACTTTATCAATTGCATTAATAAAGTTAAGAATATCTGTCATAGTTCTATATCCTAAACTATAAGTTAAATCTCCTGCTATTGCATCTTTAAGTGTTGGAACTACAGAGTTAGTTTCCATATTCTCTTGATGAGTTCTTCCACCTCTTTTAATATCACCTAATCTTTGTACCATTACGTGACCAGCAGCTAAGGCATTTAAATTTCTTGCAACATTTTCACCAAATTCAATAGGTTTATCAAATGGTGTTGTAAAATGATGTGTTACAAGAATAGCTAAGTTAGTATTAGTACTCTTCTTATCTTTATATGAATGTCCATTAACAAGGATTAGTCCATTGTCATAAACCTCAGATGATACAAATCCACTTGGATTTTGACAGAATGTTCTTACCTTATCTTCATATGGTTTTAATCTACCTATAAACTTACCTTCATACATATATTTATTAATATCTTTCATTACTTCATCTGGTAATTCATAACGAATACCAATATCAACAGCACCTATCTTAGTATCTATATTATGTACCTTACACATATTACTTAACCAAGATGCACCTTTTCTACCTACAGCAAGAACTACTTCTTTACCGTAGATACTCTCTACTTCACTATAGTTATTATGTTTAATAACTACACCTTTAATATTACCATCTTCAATTATTAAATCTTTTACTTCAGTTTCATACATCATTTCAATACCATGTTCTTCAAGATAATCTTGAATCTTAGTATATAAGATGTGTGCTTTTTCAGTTCCTAAATGTCTAATAGGACAAGATACTAAACCTAAATCTTGTTTAGCAGCTTTCTTTTGTAATTCTTTAATTTCTTTTTGATATTCTAATCCTTCTAAATGTTTATCTGCACCGAAGTCTAGATAGATATTATCAGTATATACAAGTAAATCTTTTATATCTTGTTCACTCATATATTCTTTAATATATCCTCCACCATTACCACCTAGATACATATCATTTGAATTACCTAAAGATGACATATGGTAAGAAAGAATTTTACCATCACTAAAAGCTCCAGCTCCAGAGAAGCCACATGTAATATTACAAAAAGGCTTACACTTCATGCACTTACCTGTTTTTTCAATTGGACAAGCTCTCTTCTTTATATTTTTACCTTGATCAATTAACAATATTTTCTTGTCTGAGTTTAGTTGTATAAGTTCGTATGCTAAGAATGCAGCACTTGGCCCCATCCCAACAACAATTAAATCGTATTCCATATCTCTCACCTAATTAAATTATATCATTATAAATAAAAAGAAAGAAGAAAAACTCTTCTTTCTTAATCTTATTTCTTATTCTTTTTATTAGCCTTAATAATAACTAATACTGCAGATACTGCGATGATGCCACCAACTATAGCACAAATAATAACTATATCTTTTATTGATTTATTAACTTCTTTTTTCTTAACTTTTTCAGTAAGATTATCAGTAGTTAAATCATAATAAACATTATTAACGTTATTAACATCTAACTTAACCCAACCTTTGTTACCATAGTAATTAACATAGACATTAATTGATAAGTCTTGTCTTACGTTACCTTCATCATCATCATCTATTGCTAATTCATAATCTAAATAGTTTAATGATTGAATGGTTGTATCTTTAGGTATAGTTACACCTATAGGTCCCTTACCTTCAATGTCAGAAGTTATCTTAACGTCTTCTTTTAATTCAAAATATAGTCTTGAATAATAATCTAGTTTATCATTATTTTCACTATAGAAGAAATATTTAGATTCATCATCAAGTGTAATCATTCTTCCATCTATATCTATAACAGGTCTAATTATATTTGTTCTTTGTACACATGAATCATATAAAATATCAACTATGGTATTAGGAGCAATCTTAAAACCTCCTATTTTATACTCATTAGGAAATAATACTTTAAGACTTCCATTGTATTTAGACATAGCTACATTAGATTCTGTACTTATATTAGAATTATATAATTCAATCCAACCTTTTAGATCGTTTGAATCAACATAAACATAAGTAACCCAATCCTTACTTTCATAATAATATGTGTATTGGATTTTTGTATCTTTATTTATGTGACCACATATATCGTATATTGTAGATGGACCTTTTCTTATATCTAATCCATTATTAGCTGTTATAATTAATTCCCTTGATTCACTTAATTTAGATATGTCAGATTCAGTTGGTTCAACTGTTTCATTGAAAGGTTTAATATCACTTGGTAATATTGTTCCATCTAAACCTTCCATATATAATTCAGTAAGACTATCTCCATATACTGTGATTTTATCACCTTTATTATATGTAATACTTTCATTAGTACTATAATTATATAGAGTAATTCCATTATCATTAATTACAACTGCTTCAAATGGTCTAAGGCTTGGAGCTGCCATATCTGCACTAACTATAAATGGTATAAATAATAATACGAATATAATTATTCTTATTATTTTTTTCATATCATTCACCCTCTTATTATTTATTCTTCTTTTTATTTAATAAAATAATTGTTACTACTGCTATTAAAGCAACACTACAACCAACAATAGCACAAATTACTATTGTATTAGTTGATTTTGATTCTTTATTATTATTTTCATTATTATTTTCTTTAGTAATTGTTGTTTTATATTCAGGTTCTACTACTTCATTAATAGTAAATACATCTTCTACCTTTGCTTCACTAACTTTAGTAAATGATTTCATTAGTTTCTCATCAAAATCATCACTATACATTGAACAAATTTTATTACTTCCTTTTACCATATATACGAAAGAACAATCATCGTAGTCATCACCAACAAGTATATAGAACTCAGTACCAGCTTTGATTGTATTTTGCTCACCTTTAATATCTTTTTTAGAAGTATATGATTGAATCTTATCAGGTATAATAGAATAATAATCATCTATTAATTTAAATTTACCATCTTCATATACTAATATTTCTCTATCCCAACTATTTGTTTCCCATCCAGCTGATTTAATAACTTTAAAGTCTGAAGATGATCCTTTTGAGTAAAATGTGTTTTCAGTATCTATACTATTAAATATTATATAGTATCTAGGCTCTACACTTACTAGAACCTTACTATCTAAAATGTTAATCCATCCCTTAACACCATCTTGTTCTACATATACTGCATGAATACCAAAGTTGTATTCACCATCTTCAGAACCATTACCTTCACCATCATAGATAGCATATCTATATTTAAGTTTAGTTCCAGATTCTACATGAGCTACTTTTTCATAGAATTCATATGGTCCTTTTCTGATATCTACACCTTTTTCTTCAAATACATAGATTTCATAATCTTGCCCTCTATCTACTACATCTTTAGATGTAACAGGATATTCAGAATCATTTTTAATATCAGAGGACTTAACTACAGCATCTTTGCCATTTGCTAATTCTATATAATAATATTTTTCATCCATATCTAATGAAACAACTTTAATCTTATCACCTTTATTTAGATGACCTTTTACTGTCTCTCCATCATAATCGTAGTAATCGATACCATTTTCATTAGTAATAGTTACCTCAACACTATTAATTTGTGGAGCACCCATATCTGCTTTTGCCATAAATGGCATTACTAGTATTGCTACTAATAATAATTTTAAAAATTTTTTCATTTCTTTCTTCCTCTCTTTCTTTATTTATAATAAATTAATTATTTCACCTATAAAATATGATCCTAAGTTTAGTATAAGAGATAATATAAATGGATTTATCTTCTTATATTCTAGTACCTTATGATAAATAAAACCTTCAACAAATAATGTAATAATCTCAAGTGCTATAAATGATATTCTATATGCACGTAATCCTCTAGTAATTAAGAATACAAATGGTAATGATACAACTACTGGATTTGTAACTATATTTACTAGTATTACATTAAATAGATCTTTTTTATTTCTTACTTTTAGAATAAATGCAATTATGACTTCAATCAGGATGGTACAAATCAAGCATTTAATCATCACACAAGGTAGATCACTTATTTTCATTTTTTATCTCCTTAATTACGAATATAGCAGTTAGTATAATTATTACTGCCATAGCAATTAAGAACAGGTAAAATATTAATTCATTGCCTTTAATATATACGGGATTAAAAATATATTTCATTTTATATCATCTCCCTTTAATACATGGTTTAATAGTATAGAGCATATTATTGAGAACACAATAATAATAACTATATTAACTGTCATGTTTACACTAATAAAAAATATTGGAGCTGTCCCCAGGAATAAACCTATTGTTGTAATACCAAATGCAAGTCCCGGTTTCTTCTTTAATACTGATACTAATATACCTAAAGTAATACTCATAGTCATTGAGAAAAACATAACTCCTATTAACGATATTAACATTATCTTATCGCCAAAACACAGGAATGGAATTGCAACTATTGTAGATAAAGTTGCAACCTTTTTAATACCAAACTTATCTGATAGTATTCCACCTAATGCTTTGCCTAATCCCATCGTAAAAAAGAATATTACAAGTTGTACTGTTGTTTTATTCCATGATGTAGGAATACCATATCCCATATAACCTCTAATTACTACTACAAATAAAGCAATTAGCACTACTAGATAAGGATTAACATTATCTTTAACATAATTAAATTTATTTGTATTTGATTTATTAGTTATATATGTATTAGCAAGTAGTATAAAAGGTATCATACTTATAATTGGTATTAAGAACCACAAAGAACTAATACTTGTTCTAGCAAGTAATTTACCAGTTACTACACCAAATGATCCACCAGCAACAAATATTGCAGCAGGACTTAGTCTACCTTCACTAGTCTTCAAAGTATTCTCGGCACCAGCAACATGTAAGAATGCATTACCCATACATAAAAAGAATAATGAATAAAATACTTTTAATTTAGTTAATCCAAATAAAAGATAAGAAATAATTAATAATACTACACCTATAATACCAATATTAAGTTTAGGATGTTTATCAGATATATATCCTATAATACTTTGTGGAACAAATGCTAATCCATCATAAATAAAAGGTATTAACCATACAACAGGGGAATTATTAGTTACTCTTGTCAGATAGAAAAAACATACTACTTCTACTATAAAATGGACATAAAAATATAAGATACCTGTAATATTCTTTTTCATACCATTCACCATATATTATTATATCATTTTATAAATAATAAAAAAAGAGGATATTACCATCCTCTATTTGCTCCACCACCGTGATCTCCACCACCAGGATTACTTGGATTTAATACACCTGTTGATGTCGTTGTAGTTGTTGTTGTATTTTTATTTTTGTTATTATTTGATATTAAACAAAATATAACTACACCTACTATAGCTAATATTACAACTATTCCAATAACAATAAAAGATTTCTTCATAACATCACTCCTATACTTTCTAATTCTATTATATCAAAAAAGAATAGATATATCTAGTCTTATAAATCTAAAGCTTTAGAATCATTTTTATCTTTAACATAAGATATAAATTCATCTAATGTCATATTCTTTTGTTCTTCACCATGTAATCTTAATGTAACAGTTCTTTCATCTCTTTCATTGTTACCTAAAACTAACATGATAGGAATCTTCTTAATTTGTTCTTCTCTCATTCTATAAGATAACTTTTCATCACTAGCATTCATTGTTACTCTAATACCAGCATCAGATAATAATTTATATACTTCATTAGCATATTCTAAATGATATTCATTATTAACTGGTAGAATCGAAACTTGTTTAGGAGCTAACCATAATGGTAAGTTACCCTTAGTTTCTTCTAGATAGAATGCAATAGCTCTATCAATTGATCCTAAGATTGCTCTATGTAATACAACTGGAGTTTTCTTAGAACCATCTTTATCTATATAAGATAAATCAAATTTCATAGGTAAGCAGAAATCTATTTGGCAAGTAGATAAAGTAATTTCATTACCTACAGCTGGTTGAACTTGTACATCACACTTAGGTCCATAGAATGCTGCTTCCCCAATCTTTTCAACATATGGAATTTTTAAATCATCCATGATTTTTCTTAAAGCATCTTCTGCTTTATTCCACATTTCATCATCTTGATGATATTTAACTTTATCTTCAGGATCTCTTAATGATAATTCAAATCTATAATTCTTAATACCTAATTCTTTATATACTTCAAGTATTAAATCAATAACACCTTTGAATTCTTCTTCAATTTGTTCTGGAGTACAGAAGATATGACAGTCATTTTGACAGAATGTTCTAACTCTTTCAATACCTTTTAATGAACCAGACGATTCGTATCTACAATCTCTTGCTATTTCAGCAATTCTCATTGGTAAATCTCTATATGAATGAATATCATTACCATACATTACCATATGATGTGGACAGTTCATTGGTCTTAAAACATATTCTTCATCTTCTACTTGCATGATTGGGAACATTGCATCTTTGTAATGTTCTAAGTGTCCAGATGTCTTATATAAATTAACATTTCCTAGAGGTGGAGTTTGAACATGTAAATATCCACGTTTAATCTCTTTATCTCTAATATATGTTTCTAGTAAATTCCATAAAGTAAATCCATTTGGTAAATACATAGGAAGTCCTTTACCAACTAAATCAGATAACATATATATTCCTAAATCTTTACCTATTTTTCTATGATCTCTTTCTTTTGCTTCTTCTAATTCTTGAAGATATGCATTTAATTCTTCTTCAGATGGTAAACATACACCATATATTCTTTGTAATACTTTATTATTTGTATCACCTTTCCAATATGCACCGGAGAATTTTAATAATTTGAAATTCTTACATTCTTTTAATGTATCAACATGTCCACCTCTACATAAGTCAGTGAAATCACCTTGAGTATAACAAGAAATAACAGTATTTTCTTCATCCATTCTTTCAATTAAATCAATCTTATATGGATCATCTTTAAACATTTCTAATGCTTCTTCTTTAGATAATTCTCTTCTAACTAATCTCTTACCGTCTTTAGCTAATTTCTTCATTTCTTTTTCGATTACCGGAATATCTTCATCAGTAATAACTTTATCACCTAAATCTACATCATAGTAAAAACCTGTTTCAATAACTGGTCCAACCCAAAACTTAGCTTCAGGCCAAATATGTTTAATCGCTTGTGCCATCATATGAGCACATGAGTGATTTAAATTATATAATTTTTCATCTTCTTTAAAATTAATCATGTTTTATTCTCTCCTTTAATTGTTTGTATTTACCAACCTTATGAGTAGCCCTAATTAAATCCATGTATCCAGCTGTTGCATCTAATTGTAGTTGTAATTCAATACACTTTTGAATATATTCACCAGCTAAAGCAAGTGTTTGAACACCTGTTTTTCTTAAATGGCGAAGTTCTACTTGAGCATCTTCAGATTCAATTAAATTCTTAATTAAATTAGGATTAATATAAGTTCCTACATTACCCCTAGCATCAACAACTAGTAATAGTTCTCCAGTGTATACTTTATCAGGATGCTTATTAGCAAAATTATTATCTACTCCAAATAAATAAATAGATCCTAAATCTTTTAATCCTGAATGCCATAGATTCTTACAATTACCTGTAATTCCTAAGTAATAATTTACAAAATCACTAATTGGAATTAATAATTCTTCAGGAAATCTAGCTTCACTATAACCTTTTCTTACTATTTTATAACCTGATTCCTCTAAATTATCTGCCTCATTTATTTCTTGTAGTGTTTGATCATCAATGTATTGTTCATATAAGGCCATTAAATCTTCTTGTTCGTCCATATTTTTCTCCCCCTCTAAATAAAATAAAAAAGGATAGTACTTAAGGAGTGCATAGCACGGTACCATCCTCTATTTAACTTAATTATCTTTAACGGAATTACCCGGAATGTTTTCATTCTCTTAGAAAGTAGTAACTATTAATCTATCTATTCACTCACACCAACCGTGAACTCTCTTTGAAGAATCAATTAATAATCTTGTCTTTCCTCGTTGATTTCTAAATAAATTATATCACATTATTTTAAAATATCAATTGAATATTTAGGTTTAGATATAATAACATTTTTTTCAACAGAAGTTGTTCCGTTTTCAGTTTCTATAATACATGTTATTTTATGATTTCCAATTGATAATGTAGATGTATTAAATAACAAATTATTCTCTTCATCTAAGCATTTAATAAACTTAGTATTAGTACCCTTGTAATGAGATG
>JAIKYM010000050.1 GCA_024683115.1 Bacilli bacterium | reverse complement strand
TATTGAGATAATAATTTAAGATAATCATTTGAATACTGACTTAATTCAATATTTATAAGTCTTCTTCTAGTATTAGGTGTATCTTTAATAAGTTTAAGATCTTCAGAAGTAAACAATACTATATTTATTTTAGATAAATAATCAGATATCTTATCTATCTTAGTATTATTAATAAATACTTTCTTTCCCTCTTTAGATAGAACTAACTTGTATTTATCTTTATATTTATCTTTAACTGTTCCTTCAACTAAAGTTTCATCACAACCATTCATAATGATTACATCTTCTTTAGTTCCCCTAAAGGATTTAGTTAACGATAATACGTATAAAGCCTCAACTATATTAGTCTTACCTTCACCATTCTCACCTATTATAATATTTTTAGTAGGATTAAATTCAAGATTAAGCTTTTTATAATTTCGGAAATTAACTAACCTAAGATTAATGAATTTCATAAAAATCCCCCTAAAATTATTTTTAAGGCCATTTTAGCCTTTTTAGGTACTCCTATATACAAATACATTATATCACATTAATATCATATTAAAAACAATAAATTACACATTTAGGCTTTTATTTTTTCTAATATTATAATCTAAAATGCTAGCACGATTAAGCTGATTTGATAATATATTAATAGAAATATTAAAACTAAGATTCTTATCATTGATAAAATTAACCTTTGAAGTATTGGTTATATTATCAAAATATACCGTATTTACGTTATATAAGTTGATCCATGAGCATGATTTTAACCTAGGTGAACAGGTAGGGAAGAATACCATATTATCATCTATAGAAATAGGTGCTTTATAAGTAGTTCCAATTAAATTAAAAGTACCAACTAATCTTCCTTCATAACTAGAACCATGTAACTTACAATTAAAACTAATTATATTATTAGGTCTTTTTCTAATGATTTTAATCTTTTTCTTCTCATAAATAATAGAATAATTGTTTAAATAGGGTAGTATTGCTAATGTATCAGAATTAATTATATAGTTTTTCATATTATTTTTCCTCCTTTCGCACTTACAATAAAACAGGCAATAGGTCGAAAAATGTCGAAAAATAAAAAAAGAAGATTAAATCTTCTATTTTTAATAAGTCTTAATAGGTAATATTAATTGAATCAATGAATCATCATTAGGAACCTTTAAGATAATAGGTTTAGAATCACTATTCATATTAATAAGTATTTCTTCTGAATCAAATGTCTTTAGAGCATCCATCATATACTTAGAAGAAAAGCTTATAGCCATTGGTTCGTTAATATTACGTTTAACTGTTATTTTATCTTCTACTTTACCAATTTCTGAAGCAAATGAAGATAGAATTAATTGATTTTCATTTAATTCCATTTTTACAATATTCTTTTCCTTACTTTGAGTAAGTAGGGCAGCTCTATCAATAGATCCAAATAATTCATTTAAGTTAGCTGTTACTACATGAGCAAATTCAGTAGGTATAAAGCTTGATGTATTTGGATATTCACCATTTAATAGGTTAGTTTGGAATATTATATTATTAAACTTAAACATAATTTTCTTAGGGAAAATGTGCATTTCTACGTTATCTTCATTATCAACTAAGATTTTATCTAATTCACCAATAGTTCTACCTGGAATAATAATATTAACCATTTCTTCATATGGAGTAGGTAAGTTAATAACTTTTTTAGCTAATCGATATGAGTCTGTAGCTACACATTCTAATACATCACCATTTACTTTAATATTAATACCATCTAAAAGAGGTCTAGATTGAGATACTGCAAATATTGTTTGAGAAATCATTTTCTTTAATTCGTTAGATTTTATATCAATGTGAGATTTATTATCTTCTAATTGAATTTCTGGATAATCTAAACTATTTAAACAATTTAGGTTATATTCAGAGTTATCAGCAAAAATTATTATTTTTAAATCATCAACAACTTCGAAGTTAATAACTTCACTAGGCATTTTTTTAATAATATCTAATAAATACTTAGATTGGATAATAATAACTCCTTCTTTTTCAACATTTTCTATTTTATCTTTAGGTATAACTGATTTAATA
>JAIKYM010000170.1 GCA_024683115.1 Bacilli bacterium | reverse complement strand
AGTATATAAAATGTCTTGTCAAAAGGTAGTTGGAGCTAAGACAGTATTTGATATTGCACCATCTTTATTAACAAATAAATCAAGACAAAAATTATTAAAAGAAACACTATAAGTATTGATAAATTTATTATCAATACTTATAGTGTTTCTTTTAATAATTTTTGTCTTGATTTATTTGTTAATAAAGATGGTGCAATATCAAATACTGTCTTAGCTCCAACTACCTTTTGACAAGACATTTTATATACTGCTCTAGCATATGCTAATAATACATTTGCAGTAAATTCTGGATTAGATTCTAGATTTAATGAATACTCAATAATTTGATTAGTTTCATCATTTAATCCAGTCTTTCCACTTCTAATTACAAATCCACCATGAGGCATAGCTGAATGATCACGTTGTAGTTCTTCTTCGCTAATGAAATGAACTGTTGTATCATAGTCACTGAAGTAATTAGGCATAGTCTTAATTGCTTGTTCTACTTCTTCAGGATTTGCTCCTTCTTCCAATACAACAAAGCATTCTCTTGTATGTTTATCTCTTGTAGTTAAAGTTGGATTTTCACCATTTCTAACTTTTGCAACAGATTCTTCGACAGGTATTGTATATTGTTTTGCATCTTTAACACCTGGAATTCTTCTTATTGCATCTGAATGTCCTTGACTAACACCTTTTCCCCAGAATGTATATGTATTACCTACTGGTAAAAAACATTCTGAATATAAACGATTTAATGAGAATAGTCCTGGATCCCATCCACATGAAATTAATGCAACCTTTTCACCTGCTGTAGCAGATGCATCTACATTATTGAAATGTTCTTCAATTCTTGCATGTGTATCGAAACTATCGATTACATTAAAATACTTAGAGTAAATAGGTGTTTGTTCAGGTAGGTCTGTTGCAGATCCGCCACATAGAATTAAAACATCTATGTCATCCTTGTATTCTAAAATATTGTCTACTGAATCAACTCTAACGTCAGTAAGCGTTTTGATATCTTCAGGATTTCTTCTGGTAAAGATTGAAACTAATTCCATGTCCTCTTGAAAATGAATATTTTTTTCAATTCCTCTACCTAGATTTCCGTATCCGAGTATACCAACTCTAATTGCCATATTTATCCTCCTAAATTTAATATGTAATATTTATTATATATCTACAATAATATTTTCGTAAATAAAAAACTTCATATATAAATGAAGTTTTATTATTTATTACTTACAAGCTTCTTCAATAGCTACAGCAACTGAAACAGTAGCACCTACCATTGGGTTATTACCCATACCAATAAGTCCCATCATTTCAACATGAGCAGGAACTGATGAAGAACCAGCAAATTGTGCATCACTATGCATTCTACCCATAGTATCAGTCATACCATATGAAGCAGGTCCGGCTGCCATATTATCTGGATGAAGTGTTCTACCTGTTCCACCACCTGATGCAACAGAAAAATACTTCTTACCTTTTTCAATGCATTCTTTCTTATAAGTTCCAGCAACTGGATGTTGGAATCTTGTAGGATTTGTAGAATTACCTGTAATAGATACATCTACATCTTCATAATGCATGATAGCTACACCTTCTCTAACATCGTTAGCTCCATAGCATCTAACTTGTCCTCTTTCACCATCCGAATACTTAATTTCTTCTACAATATTTAATTTATTATTAAAGAAATCAAAATCAGTTTTAACATAAGTGAATCCATTTATACGAGATATAATTTGTGCTGCATCTTTTCCTAAACCATTTAAGATGACTTTTAAAGGTTCTCTTCTAACTTTATTAGCATTTTTAGCAATACCTATAGCACCTTCAGCAGCTGCAAATGATTCATGTCCAGCTAAGAAAGCAAAACACTTAGTATTATCATCTAATAACATAGAAGCTAAATTACCATGTCCTAATCCTACTTTTCTTTCATCTGCTACAGAACCTGGAATACAAAATGCTTGTAATCCTTCACCTATAGCTTTAGCAGCATCAACTGCTTTAGTTCTACCACTTTTAATTGCAATAGCTGCACCTAATGTATAAGCCCAACATGCATTTTCAAAACAAATTGGTTGAACACCTTTAACTATTTCATAAGGATCAAAGCCTAGATCAGTACATATCTTTCTTGCATCTTCAAAATCTTTAATACCATATTTATCCATTACTGGTTGAATTTGATTTATTCTTCTTTCATAACTTTCAAATAATGCCATATGTATTACTCCTCTCTAGGGTCAATTTTCTTAACCGCTTCATTGAATCTACCATATACACCACTTGCTTTTTCAATAGCTTCAGCAGGTTCAATTCCCTTTTTAATATTTTCCATCATCTTACCTATATTAACATATTTATATCCAATTATTTGATCATCTTTATCTAGACCTATTTCAACAACATAACCTTCAGTTGCTTCTAGATAACGAGGCCCTTTAGCTTTTGTTGAATAAACTGTACCAACTTGACTTCTCTTACCCTTACCTAGGTCTTCAAGTCCAGCACCAATTGGTAGTCCACCTTCAGAGAAAGCTGATTGACTTCTACCATATACTATTTGTAAGAATAATTCTCTCATAGCTACATTAATAGCATCACATACTAAATCTGTATTTAATGCTTCAAGTATAGTTTTACCAACTAATATTTCACCAGCCATAGCAGCTGAATGAGTCATACCAGAACAACCTATAGTTTCAACTAATGCTTCTTGAATTATTCCTTCTTTAATATTTAATGTTAATTTGCAACATCCTTGTTGAGGTGCACACCAACCTATACCGTGTGTTAAACCTGAAATATCTTTAATCTCTTTTGCTTGTACCCATTTACCTTCTTCAGGAATTGGAGCAGCGCCATGAGAAATACCTGCAACAGGACACATTTCTTCTACTTCTTTTGAATACATTTTTATACTCCTTCCAGTAATCTTAAATAAAAAAATCATGATATCTGTATAATACAGAAGTCATGATTTATGCAGTTATAATTATTATAGGAAGACTTCATTCCTATTATTCGATTACAACTTAATTTTATCATTTAATATTTTATAATTCAATTATTTAGTCATATGTTTGTCTTTGAAGAAATTCTTTAGTTTTCGAGACTTTAATACTCTATGTTTATCAACTAAACCATTTTGTTCATTTTCAACATCATTGTATTGCGTATATACATATCCAACTAATCCTTGATCAATATAAGGTTTAACATCTCTTTGAATTAATTCCTTTAATTGCTTTAAGAATTCCTTTTCACTTTTAAACTTCTTATATGGTGTTTTAGATTTACCAAATGAGAAACCACCAAATTCACTAATTAATGTAGCTCTATTTAATTTATCCTTTTGATATTTAAACTTTTTAAAATAGTTATGATGAGATTTAACTTCACCTAGCCCTTGATCATACCAACCACTTGTAGGATCAATTAATCTAGAACCATCCATTTCTTTGACCATTTTATATAATCTCTTGGCATCATATTGTCCCCAACCCTCATTAAAGATTGTCCACATAATAATACTTGGAAAAATATCTAAAGCATCTATTGTTTTTCTTATTTCATATTCATATATCTTTCTTGCTTTTTTACTGCTTCTTCTAAATAAAGAATATGAATTATCTTTTAGATTACAATTAATAAACATAGGTAAACCAACAATTATATTATTATATTTACCTCCACCATTAACCATATCTTGTAATACTAATACTCCTAATTTATCACAATAATAATAGTATAAAGCTGGTTCAATTTTAATATGTTTTCTTATTGTATTAAAACCTAAATCTTTAATATTTTTAATATCATTATAGATTGTTTCATATGAATCAGGTGTATATAATCCATCTGCATAATAACCTTGTTCTAATACTCCTCTAATAAAAATAGGTTTATTATTCAAATATAGATATGGTATACCACTTACATTTTTTATTTCTATATTACGATATCCAAAGTATGTATGAACCTTATCTTTTCCTAGTGTTACATCAACATCATATAAATGTGGATTATCAACAGACCAATAAATAGGATTATTAAGTTTTATTCGATATGTTTTATTTGTTTCAATATGATATGTTTTATTATCAAACTCTACATCACATATATCATCTACATCAGAATATACTTTAATTCTAAATCCTTGATATTCAACATCTGGTCTTATTCTAATCTTTTTTATATATTTCTTAGGAACACTTTCCATCCATACCGTTTGCCATATACCACTTTGAGCTTGATAAGTTATACCACCTGGATTAGATGATTGTTTACCTCTAGATAATTCACTCTTCTCTGTATAATCCTTAACTAATAATTTAATATTTATATTATTATCTGTTATATAGTCAGTTATATCAAATGAAAAAGGAATATATCCACCTACATGTTTACCTACTCTTTTACCATTTATATATAATTCACATATTTGATCTACAGCTCCAAAGTTTAATAGTATTCTACCTTTATTGAAAGAAGGATCAATAGTTATACTTTTGTCATAAACTAAAGTATCAGTTGGTCTAACATTCTTCATAACACCACTTGTTTTAGTTTCAGGTGAATAAGGTACTGTAATAGGTCCTGTATATTTTAAATTATTTTTTCCATCATAAATAAAACAATGCCAATTACCATTTAGATTAATATAACTATCTCTTCTCATTTGTGGTCTTGGATATTCATTTAATACTTCCATATAAATCATCCTAACTTCAACTATGTTTACTAT
>JAIKYM010000153.1 GCA_024683115.1 Bacilli bacterium | reverse complement strand
TAAAGAAATCATCTTTAAATGAATTACCTTTATAATTAGATTTAAATCTATTTTTTAATTCATCAATCTTATTTATTCCGGCATGAGTAATACCGTACATCATTTTACCATTCGGATGGAAGTTAAAATAATAATTCATATACAAACTATATTCAAATTCTAAACTTATTTGTGTATCTTCATCTTGTTCATCAAGACTGTAATATACTGTCTTTGAATTATTATCATACAATAAATCATACTCTTTTATTCTATTCATTAAAAAAGAAATCTTTCTCCAATAAGCAGGTGAAATTTCTTTATTGATTGGGTAATCATTTGGAGTATGATCCCATTCAATAAGATTTATATAATTATCATTTTGATTTTCTAATTCCTTAAAATACTTGATCATATAAATCACCACATCAGTTTAATATTATATCATATATATAAATAAAAAAGATTATATTTTATTAATATAATCTCTTAATCTATTCTTATATCTAATAGGTTCTATTTTTGTTATTACACCATCTTCTGTTACACTTACCTCTGGTATATAATTGCCTGTAGTTAGTTCTAACCAATCAGCTAATAATCTTCTGTGACAGAATTCATCAATTGGTTCATGACACAAAAGAATAATATTATCTCCAAATTTATTATGCAATATTTCTAATAATTCATATGGATCTAAATCTTTTAATCTAGTTTCATAAAAAGATGCTATGTATTCATCTTCTATTTGTTTTCGATACGCTAAATATTCTTTTATTTTATTAATATCATTTTTTAATTCATTTAATTGATTTAGTTTTTCTGCATAAGGTGTATAGGTAACTAACCTTGGTGCTAACTTTTTATATGAAGGTCCAAAGTAACCCCAAGCATTTCCTCCATCACCTGTTATTGAAACTGTATTACCACTTTTAACATTTTGATAATTACCTGTACCTAAAATAATATTACTCATGATAACACCTCGAAGATATTATAGCATAAAAAAAGTATTACAAATGTAATACTTTTATTTAATCATTGCTTGTCTAAATGCAGCTATTAAAGCATTGTCAGCATCTTGATCAGTTGATCCTAGCATAAACCATTCATAAACTTCATCTGCATTAGACATAATATTATACATATAAACAAACTTTTTATCTTTACTATCTGATGAAGATGCATCATAACTATAGTATCTATGTCTATTTACTAATCCGAAGAAATAAGATAACTCATAGTCTTCTAGCATATCTTCTTGCATTACTCCAAGTAATCCTTCAAGGATATATGCTAATGTACCAGTTCTATCTGTACCTATTCTACAATGGAAATAGATAACATTTGGATTTTCTTTTTCTTCGATTATATCTTGCATTACTTCTATAACAGTATTTCTTGCAAGATCATAGTTAGTTCTTTGAGTTTCAAAATTTAATTGATAATGTATAATTTCTCTTTGTTTGAAGTTATCATTAAACTTAACTTCTCCATTAGATCTTTCAGAAGCAGATCTTAAATCAACTTCTTCATTAATACCTAACTTACGTAATTGAGTTACATTGTTACTATCATTCCAAATTTTTTCACCTCTGAATAATCTACCATATTTAAGTGTTCCATCTGGATTACCATCTTTATCTAGGTCAACTCTTAAGCCACCTAAATCACGAACATTACGAACACCATCTACATCAATTATTCTTCTAGTACCTTCAGCTTTTACATAACCATATACAGTACTATCTGTATTAGATTCCCAATAATAAGTTTCACCAGGAATCATATTATAAATCTTTCCATCTTTAACAGTTACGTAAGTTGCTTCATCACCTTTAACTTTAGTAGTTTCATTTGATAAGTAAACTGTTACGTTATCATCTGCAGTTTGATATCCTAAAGGTTTATCACATAATTCAGTTCCAGCTGTGTTACATGTTTTTTCATTACACTTACAATTATATGCGTTAAAGTTTTCATACATGCTAGCCTGTAATGTTGATTGATTGCTCTTCCATGTAGATATTTTATCAAAATATTCACTCATAACTTCATTTGTCATATTAAATGTTTGAATATTATCATTTGAAGTATAAGTCCATCTAGCCGTCAAATTCATATCACCTGTAGGAACAGTAGCTGTTGTAACTAATTGTTCATTTTCATCATACCATCCAGCAAATGTATATTTTCCTCTTGTTGGAGTTGGTAAATCATTAATTGCACTACCCATATCAACAAGGATTACATTATAATCAACAGTTCCACCATTTGGATCTAAATTGATCAAATGTTGAGTTATTGTCATCGTATAATACAACATTGGATACTCGTCAACTTCTGTTACTTTTGTAGCTCCATCTTCAGTTCCAGTTATCAAACTTTCATTATTAGTAGGATTTATTTTACCAATAACAGTTCCATCATAAATTGAGTATTCAACATCGGAAATAATACCGTTGGTATTAGCCATAATTTTTACTGCATCTTTGTCATATCTTCCATCTTTAGTACCAATTACTAATGTACCATCATTAACACTTATACCATATGAATTACTTGATTTATCAGAAACAATCTCTCCACCAGTAATTGTTGCAGTACCTGATACAAGATGTATTGTAGCTCTATGTTGTGCATTTGAACCATCAGCCTTAGCACTAGCAAATGCATTACCACCAAATTCAAGGTCACCACCACTTATATAAATAGCTTGTCTAGTACCTGTAGCAATAATTTTTCCACTGTTCATTATTAATTTACCATGATATGTATCATTTGCTACTACATCGATTGCACCAGATCCACCATTTGTAGTAATTGTACCATTCTTAATTTCTACATTAGCAAATACTTGGAATGCACGTCCAGTACTTGCAATTGTATGTTTATTTAAATCAATAGTTAAATCTTTCTTTATATCAATATTTGGGATTGACGAAATATCTTTTAAAATCTTAACTGTTGAGTTAGGATTAGCATTTGTCATTGCGGTTGATAAACTTGTAAAGAATTGACCATTAGCTTCAGCAACTGCATTTTCAGGAATCCATCTAGCAAAGAATGTTGTATCATCTACTATTATAGTTTCTTCTGTAACTTTTTCAGTATAAGTTGTATCAGTGTACCATCCATCAAAAATGTTATCAGATAACTCTGTTGTTGGAAGTGTACCTATAGTAGTATTCTTAGGAACACTTGCATCAACAACAGCACTTCCGCCTTGAGTATTAAATACTACTGTGACATTAGTTGAAGTTAATACTACTGTTACGTTAATTGTAACAGTAGCATTAGATTTTAAACCTTGCAATGTAATTGTTGTAGTTCCAGCACCTTGAGCTGTAATTGTTCCATCTTGTGAAACAGTTACTATATTTTCGTTATTAGATGTTAATGTATATTCTTCAAGTTCACCTGTATAATTCATAACAATATTATCGGTTGAACCTGCTTGAATCATAAATGTATCTTGTTGAAGTGTTACATCACTAACACTTTTAACCCATTTAGCATAATAAGTAACATAACCAATTGGTACAGTTTCTGCATTAATTTTAGTTTGATATGAATCAGTAGTATACCAACCATCTATTACACTTGTACCATTTGTTGGAGTTGGTAAAGTTCCAAGACTAGCCCCCTTCTTAACTCTTACATATTCACTTCCAACTTGATAATCAAATTTAACAACATATTGATCATTTATATATTCAGTAGGAACTTCGATTACAGGTCTAACAGAGTTAACATTTGTTTCAAATTGATCTGAAGGGATTTCAACAACTTGTCTACTATTTTTATGAATTCTGCCTCTTAGAGTAGTATCATTATAAACCCAATCTTTAATCCAATATGTAGATCTAGGATTTAAAGTTGTGTAAGAAGTATTTTCAAATAAGAATATATATGGATCTAATACTTTACTAGATGTTAGTTGTCCTGTTGTCTTTCCTGTAAATTGTGTTAAATCATCCATATCTAAGTATCTAGACGCTTTATCATCAAATGTTACATTTACATTTGGCCACTCAGTAGTAGTTGGTAAATAATTTTCAGCTACACTATATGTATAGTTCTTAGTATTTCCTGGTCCTCTTACTCCATTATCTTCTTGATAGTTGTTATAAGAGATTAATACTGCATTACCATCTTTATTGTATAGATAATAGAATCTATGATTATAACCTGTTCCATCTACATTACAATCAAGAGCATCTCCAACTACTAATGTATCAGAACTTATAATATTACCATATGTGTATTCTTGATCTACTGCCATTCCAGCGCCTCTACATCCTTGAGATGTATTTGTTCCCTTACAAACATCACTATGAATTTGAGTAGCTTTTACACATAAATAGTCATCCCATTTAGCATAAACTATCATACTATCGGTTGGTACATATTCAGAAGTAATTTTATCTTCTTTAGCATAATTAGTATTTAAATACCATCCAGCAAATACTTTATCATCTTTTGTTGAAGTAGGAAGAGTTCCCATTGCTTCATTTTGATGTAATACTGCAACAGATACAGCACTACCACCTATAGTATCAAAAGTAACAACTTTATCAGTACTTCTATAGATTGCAGTTAACTCAATATCGTCAGTTGGTACATAAGAACTTGTTATTACATTTTTATTACCATCTTGCCATTCAACAAACTCATAATAATCTGGAGGTGTACATGTTGGTAAATTTCCAATTTCACTACCCTTAATTATTAATCTTGTTTCTTCACTACATGTTCCATTTTGAGCATTAAATGTTACTACATATTTATTATAAGTATAAATTAGTGATAATTGAGTATTAGCAGTTATTACAAATGACTTTTGATAATTAGTATCATCATCACTCCACCTAAATAAGTAATCTTGTCTTTCAACAGCTTGTAAACTAATTGTTTCACCATATCTATATGTTCCATTTGCAGATGAATTATTAGTTAAATAAGTTCTATCACTAACTGTAAATGTTAATCTCTTTAATTTATATTCATAAGTTATAACTGTATCACCAGTTGCATCAATATTAACTGTTTGTGTATTAGGATCATCATAACCTGTTTTACTAATAACAGCTGGTGTTACATTTGTATCAGTAGTTCCAGTTTCAGGATATTCTATTTCATCATATTCTCCAGTTAATGTTTCATATTTATGTACAACTTTATAAGGAGTATCTGTTCTAGCAGTATAGTTAGCAACATAACTCTTATCACCGGTTGAACCTTTATCGATTGTTACAGTTAATTCAGGTGTTTCACCATTTGAACCTGTCCATCCAGTAAAGTCATATCCTTGTTTAGTTGGTTGAGGTAATGTGATTGTTTCAGTTTCAACATTATATGTATTTACTGTATCTGCAGTACCACCATTTAATTCATAAGATATAGTATATGGAATAATCTCATATTTACCTTCGACATTAACATCACCTGTAATAGGTGCATCAAAATCAAATTCAGTATTTCCACTAAACCATCCAATGAAATTATATCCATCTTTTTCAGTTGGGATTGGTTCAGATATAGTAGATTTATAATTAATAGTTTGTTGGGTTACTGTTCCATTGTTATTAATTTTAACAACTAACTTATCTAAGAATTGAATATTATTATTAAATGAAGTTATGAATGTAATTGATAAAGCTTTAACAATAATAGGAGTTATTAATAATAGCAATACCATATAAGTTTTCTTTTTAGGAACTTTAACAAGTACAATTAAACCGATTAAAGATATACTAGATAAAGCTATATAGAAATAAATGCTATCACCAGTTTTAGGTCCAGGTGTAGGATTAACTTCAACATCACCTTTTACTTCTCCATCTTCTGATGATAAAACAAATGATAATCTAGTATTATCTAATTGACTTCTATTAGTTATATCATCAACAGCTGATACATATGATACTTTAACTAATACATCTAAAGAAGCCTTTGCGTCTATTACTTTATTAATACTATCTGCATATTCATATTTAATAGCTTCATTAGCATTGTTATCAGTAATTGATTGAATAGTATATGATTTACTA
>JAIKYM010000086.1 GCA_024683115.1 Bacilli bacterium | reverse complement strand
AGTGTCTTAGGTCCAACACCTTTTAATTCAGATAATTCCATATATATCACCTTTCTAAAATATTATATCATTTAATAGGTAAAATTAGGTAATTTATAACTTAAAATTATATAATAAATATATGATATAACCGTAGGTTATGGGGTATATAAGTTTTTTTAATAAATTGCCTAAAAACCCAGAAAAAAAGTTGACAAATATTATCTTTTCGATTAGTATACATAGTACCAATTCACTTACAGGCGAATTGGTGCTAGTATCACACTAGCCAACCCCTTTTTATTCTTTGGAAGGTGCCTCAGGGGGCGCCTTTCTTTTTGTTTGAAAATAAAAAAAGGCATTAGCCTTTTATATATTTGTGAACACATTTACTAGTTCCATTATTAAGGAACCAGATAAATAAGTAAGTCCCAAGATTATTAATGCTGTAAAAACTCTTGCTTCCCAGATATGGTTAGTTTTAAATATACCATTTATATTTATACCAGATACAGCAAAGACTGATACTAATAACATTATTCCATATACTAGAATCTTAACGTTCATCTTCGTAATAGTCGTCTATTTCTTGAATTCTTCTAACGTGTCTTTCATCACCATAGAATGATTCTTCAATAAATGCTAAAGCCATAGCTCTAAGTAAGTCTATATCTTCTTTATGTGACATAGATAAGATTTGAGCATTTATATGTCCACGACCTTGTTTAGCTTCTTCAACTGAAGATGCTAAAGCACATCTAATTCCTTTATGTTTATTTGCTGCTATAGCCATACCTATACCAGTACCACACATTAAGATACCAAGGTCAACTTCATGTTTTTGAATTGCCTTACAAACTTTATGTGCAAACTTAGGATAATCATCAGCAGGATCATTTTTAGGTGAATAATCTACCATTTCGTATCCTTTTTTAGTTAAATATTCGATTAGTATTTTCTTTTCGTTAACACCATTGTGGTCAGTTGCTATTCCTATTTTCATATTTATTCCTCCTTCATTGCTTCTTTAAATCTTGGTAACATACCATATTTATCTTTCTTATGAACTGGTAATTCATATAAATCATGTCCGGGGAAATCATTTCCCTCAATAAGACATGGCTTACTCTCTCCTAAACAAACATCCCATGCGATATATCCAACTTCTGGTACAACTTCACAAGCATCAATACATAACTTTTTAACTTTGTCCCACATAGGAATTTCTATTCCTATTATTTTTTTCTTCGTTTCTGGATGTTCTTCAAATACATTCGTATCTTTATCGATGGCAGGGAAATTAATCTTACCTGTATCTACATCTATTGCAGTTACCATACCTCCATGGTTAAAGTTATCTACAACATTTCCATGGTTACCTATTCTTAAATAAGCAGTAACTACTTTCTTATTTAATGTAACTATTCTTAATGTATTAACAGCATGTGGATATAATTCATTTAATAAATGATGTTGTTCTGCTACGTCTTCAACTAGTACTTGTCCAGATGCTAATAAGTCATTGTATAACTTATCTATGTCTTTAGGTACTTTAAGCTTATCTACGCCCTTACCACATGATAAGTCTAAGGGTTTTACTACAATTTCTTTTTTACCCTTTAAATAAGTTTTAAAATCATCTACAGTGGCATCTTTAAGATAAATCCATTCTCTATTAAGGTATTTATCAAATAACTTATTAAATAAAGCTTTGTCTTCAAAGATATTGATTTTAGATTGATCATTCATCTTTTTCACTATTTCATTGTTAACACCACGTGTAATAATAGTTTTTCTTTCATCCTCATTCATATCAAACATTCTAAATTGATAGTAATCAACATATCCTGCCCCATATTTACGAGCACAATGAACCCAGTCAAAGAATATTCCAATTCTGTTCTTATGATTGATATTATGAACAAGAGTCATTGTCTTAAACATATTACCGTAGTTTAAATGAATAATTCTTTGAAATATGTAACTTATTTTACCCATATAAACCATCTCTAGTATTATTATACCATTAATCGTGAAAAATATGAGAAAAACATTAAATTTCTCTTAAGATATTTAAATATATATATTACTGTTTTATAATTAAAGAGTAATAAAGAATAGGTTTATTATGAAGTATATGGTAAGGAAAAGAGTAAAATGGAAGAAGAAGTAAAAACAGAAGTATCAAGTGAAGCAACAGCAACTGATACTCCGGCAACTGAAAAAGGTGCACCTACTGCACCAGTTGAAACTACACCTGCTGCTGCACCTAACAAAGGACCTAATTTAGTAATTATATTATTAGTTTGTCTATTAATTGTTGTAGGAGTAATTATTGTAATACTAGTTACAAAGAAAGATGATAACAAGGGAGATACAACTACTACAACAACTGTAGCTGTACAAACAAAGAATGTTAAAATCACATTCTCAACAGATGGTGGAGATGAAGTAGATTCTATGGAAGTTCTTGAAGGAGAATCTGCAACATTACCTGTAACAACTAAAGAGGGTTATATATTTGAAGGTTGGTATTTAGAAGATAAGACAACTCAAGTAACAAACGATTACAAGTTTACTGAAGACACTACTTTATATGCCAAGTGGACTGAAGTAACACCAGAAACTAAAACAATGAAAGTTACATTTGATTCAAAAGGTGGATCAAAAGTTAGTGCTTTAACAGTTACATGTACTGATAATAGTGCGACTATTAAACAATTTCCTAAGAATCCTACAAAAGATGGATATACATTCAGAACTTGGGAAGATAAAAATGGTAAAGCTATACTTGAAGGAGCTAAATTAATTTGTGATAATCTAACTCTATATGCTGCATGGGATAAAAAAGAAGAAAAGAAATACTCATGTGAACAAGGAACATTAAATGGAACTAAATGTGAAATTGAAGGTACAGTACATGGAAAATGTCCTTCTAACACAAAGGGTGATGGAAATCTATGTATAAATACAAGCGATGTTAATACTGGGACTAGACAATGTATAGAATATACAATAGCAATAGACGGTAAGGGTCATACATGGACTGGAAAAGGCGACTATTATATGGTTGGAAATTCATATGGTTCATGTGCATATTATAAATGGAGTGCATATACTAATAAAACTGATTGTGATAATGCAAAAGATATTTATCATAATACTGTTTGGGTTTCACAACTAAACGCATGTTATGCTGGAACGGCTGCTGGTAAATATGAAACAGTTTGTTCATCAGATTACCAATACTATGATTCAGACCAATTATCTAGTAAATTTGGTATTCATGATGGTGGAAAATGTTTAAAGAAAGTTGATAAAGAAAAATATTGTGACGATGGTTATTCAATGACTGGCGGATCATGTATTAAAACTGTTGATGCTAAAGTAACTGAATAAGACAAATAAAAAAGACCTTAAATAAGGTCTTTTTATTATTCAGCAATTTGATATTTTTTATTGAATTTTTCAATACTACCAGTTTTTTTCTTCTTTCCTTGAGCACCAGTATAGAATGGATGACATTCTGAACAAACTTCAATATTTTGTTCTGGCTTATTGCTCATAGCTTTAAAAGTAGCTCCACATGCACATTTAAAAGTACATTCTACTGTTTCTGGATGTAAATTTTTCTTCATAAATTACTCTCCTTCCGCCAAGACAAATTCATGCCTTAGAAATAATTACTTGATTAATATATCATTTATTATTACTAAAATCAAGTTTAATCGTCAATTAATTTAATATCAGCACCTACATTGTTAAGTTTATCTACTAAATTCTCATAACCTCTTAATATATGTTCTACATTATCAACTTCAGTAGTACCTGTAGCAATCATACCAGCAACTAGTAATGATGCACTAGCTCTAAGGTCTGTAGCTTTAACTTTTCTACCTCTTAATGGAGTAGAACCAATAATAACTGCTTTCTTTTCCCATGATTGTATTCTAGCACCCATTGTATTTAAATATGGGATATGTCTAAGTCTATTTTCATAAATAGTTTCTTCAAATAATGACTCACCCTTACATTGAGTTAAGAATGTAGACATAGGTTGTCCTAAGTCTGTTGGGAATCCAGGATAGAATGTAGTTTTAACATTAACTGCTTTTAAATTTCTAGCCTTACTAACTAATATGCTATCCTTGTTATATTTTAATTTAACACCAGCATCCTCTAATTTAGATGTTAATGATATTAAATTATCTTTGTTTATACCTGAAATCTTTAAATTCTTACCTAATAATGAACCAATTATGATATAAGTACCAGCTTCAATTCTATCTGGAATTACATCTACTTCAGCACCATGTAATTCTTTAACACCAGTTATAACTATTTCAGCTGTACCAGCACCTTCAATCTTAGCTCCCATATTAATTAGGAAATCAGCTACATTTTGAATTTCTGGTTCTCTAGCTGCATTTATAATCTTTGTTGTTCCTTCAGCTAAAACAGCTGCTATCATAACATTAATAGTTGCACCAACAGATGGGAAATCGAAGAAAATATCTCTTCCTTTTAATTTCATAGCATTCATTGTATATGTACCATCTTTTTCAACAACTTTAAATCCTAGTTTTTTAAACGAATCTAAATGGATATCAATAGGTCTAGCACCTATTGTACAACCACCTGGATAAGATATTTCAGCATGTTTAAAATGTCCTCCTAATGAACCCATAAAATAGTAAGAAGCTCTTAAACATGAAGAAAACTCTGTAGGAATTGGTTTTTCCTTTAGATTTTGATTATCTATAGTTAATACTTCATTTTCATAAGTAATCTTTGATCCTAAATATTCCATCATTTGTATTAACATTGCTACATCTGATATATCAGGAACATTATGTATTACACACTTTCCTTTAGTTAAGCATGACGCAGGTATAAGAGCTACAACCGAGTTCTTAGCTCCTCCTATATGTATTTCCCCTGACAATTCTTTGGATCCTTTAATTATTAATTTTTTCATTAAATCACCCTTGTTATATATATTATAACAAATATAAAGAAAAATAAGGCAATTTCTTACCTTATTTACTAATTATTGATATTAACTCTTTAGTATGAGTATTAGCTATGTCATGTTTTCCATCCTTAATGAACACTACTTTCTTCTTATGTTCATCATCTAATCTATCATATACCTTATATGGATCAACCATTTCATCTTTATCTCCATATATAACTGTTAATAGATCAGGATTCATCATATTTAATTCCTTGATAAGTTCAATTCTAACTATATTTTGATATGATGAATTCAAGAATTTAGTACCATTTACCATATACTTATTTTTAATAATATACTTTAGGTATAAGTCTCTAAAGAACATTCTAATCTTACTAGGCTCAGATGTTCTAGGTTCTACATTAGTTCTAGCTATAGCTGGACTAATTAGTATAATCTTTTGATTAGGATCTTTCATAACATTGTATAAAGTAGCTACTGCTCCCCCAAATGAATATCCCAATATATAATCTACTTCTAGTTTATTCTTTCTTAAATAATCAAATACATAATCAACATAATCTTTTAGTTGCCAAGGTTTAGTTGGTTCAGGTTCACCACAAAATCCTGGAAAGTTTAATTTGTATACTTCAAAACTTTTAGATAATTGATCTACAAATTCTTTTCTATTATCCCAAGCATCATCAGAATTAGTTAACTTAGTATAATTAGTATAATTCCACCCATGTAATAATAATATCTTTTTCATATAGCCTCTTATTTATTAATAATTATTAAATATCTATCTCTATTCGATAAATCTTTATCAACATTTATGATAGCATTAGGGTAATACTTAGATGCATATTCTTTTAAATAGTCACCTTGTTTATA
>JAIKYM010000087.1 GCA_024683115.1 Bacilli bacterium | reverse complement strand
TTAGTGATTTTAAATATATGATTATATTAGATGAAGTATTAATACCTATAACTATAGGATTATTAATAGTTATGTTCTTTGAATATGGTTATATATTTGTATTAAAAATGTTATTAAGAGGTTTATCAATATTTATATTATTTTTAGTTATTAAACTAGTAGGTGATAAAGTATTTAAACAAGAATCATTAGGCTGGGGAGATGTTAAATTATCTTTCTTAGCTGGTATGATGCTAGGTTATAGACTAAGCTTTGTGTATATGTTCTTAGGTGCTTTAATTGCATTGCCATATGGATTATTCCTAAGACTATTGCATAAAGAGCCACTTATGCCATTTGGCCCATTCTTAGCTATTTCCCTTTGGTTAATATA
Organism: Bacilli bacterium; assembly: GCA_024683115.1. Lineage (GTDB taxonomy): Bacteria > Bacillota_I > Bacilli_A > RF39 > UBA660 > UBA6985. Next base: position 1,695 of record JAIKYM010000087.1, on the reverse strand, counting down.
TTTTCTTTCGCCAGCATTTAATAATCTATTAAATATATTGTTAGGAGTGTAATATGAAAAAGATTAAGTATTTATTATTTCTATTAATATTATTACCAACAGTAGTATTTGCATCTGAAATACGAAAGGATACTATTGATGTTGTAATTAATGCAGATGGTACTGCTACATTTACTGAAAAATGGGAAGTACCTAAACAAAATGATACAGTATTCTATAAAGACTTTTTCAACATTCAAGGTGAAGAAATAACTGATTTTAAAATTGTTAATAAAGCAGGATATGAATATAAAAAAGTTGATAAAGTAGATAAGAATAAAAGAAAAGAATATCAAGAAATAAAAAGAGATATATCTTTAAGTTATAAAGTAATACTTGATACATTTAAAGATGATGTATATACTGTCACTTATAATGTTAAAGGTATGATAAAAAAATATAGTGATGATGTATATGGTATTGATCATACTTTCACTGGTATTAACTATTCTATGAATATAAGTAATGTAGTAATCAATATTAAGAGTGAAGTACCTTTTATGGAAACTAACACTGCTTTATATGGAATAGGTAAAGAAATAGCTTTAAATTTCAATGATGGTTCAATTAGTTTTAATAGATTCAAAAGTGATAGAACTCAATTAAGATTATTTACTAAGTTTGTTGATTTAACATATGAGAATTATGTTCCTGTTGATAAAACATTTAATGAAGCATTAGCTAAAGCTCAAGATCAAAGTTTATATATTTCATATATAACTAATGTAGTATCAATGAAGGTTGTTATAGCTATTGTTATTATAGTAGTAGTATTAATTATAATTATAGTAGTTGCTTCAATTCTTGCTAAACATAAAAAAGTAAGAGAATTTGTTGGTATTGATGTAGTCAATAAAAAAGAATTAGCTAAGATAGAAGATGTACCTTATTATAAGGAAATTCCTTATTATGATTTATATCGTGTAGGTTTCTTCAGTGCATATTTCAACATAGCTAAGAATAGAGCAGATTTAGTTGGTGCGTTTATACTTAAGTGGATATTTGATGGTGCTGTGGATGTATTCCCAAATGATTCAAAACCATTTATAAGACTTAATTATGACACACTAATGGATGAAACACAATTAGATAAAGATTTATATGGTATTTTAAGAGAATCTTCTGTACACAATATAATAGATGGTTCTAAACTTGATAGATTTGCTACTAACCATTACTTAAGAGTTATGACATGGTTTAATATGGGTGTATCAAATGTTATTACTGAAGAATTCGTACAAGGTAATATTAAACGTGTTAATAAAATGGGTAAAATGCATCTTGAACTTCAAGAACCAATTGTAAATGATGCAACAAATCTATTAGGATTAAAGAAGTATTTATTAAACTTTAATCAAGTACCTCGTGAAACTGAATTAACTGAGAATACATATAAATATATGCTTATATATGCTGAATTATTTGGAATAGGTGAATTAGTAGCTAAAGAAATACTTAGAAAGAACCCTAATAATGTTTATGCACAAAAGTTATTAGATCTAGAGAAACTAAGATATATCTATAAAGGATTTTATTATAAAGCTCAAGAATTATATAAGACAATTAATAAAAATGGTCTTATATAATTCTTGAGCTTTATAATAAAATCCTTTATAGATATATCTTAGTTTCTCTAGATCTAATAACTTTTGTGCA
>JAIKYM010000017.1 GCA_024683115.1 Bacilli bacterium | reverse complement strand
AACTATAGTATTTCAAAATTAATCTATTATATGACTTTGATATTATCAGGCTCTATAGGTGGGATAATAGGAATTAATAATAAGAAAGTTTAGTTTTATAAACAATAGAGCATAAAAAAAGAAATGATTAACATTTCTTTTATAGGCCTCCACCAGAACCAAAGGAATCAAGTTCTTCTTGAGTAAGTAATATTTTAATACGCATTCTTCTATTACCGCATACGAATAATGCATCACCTTGGTTATAGTATTTAATACTATCAGCTTCATTTTCATTTAAATCTATTAATTTAGATAAATCTTCAACAGCTTGTTTTTTTAATCCCATTACTAAATAGTAAGATGCATTATCAAATATGGCTTTACCATGCATTATTAAGTTTGGAGCTGCAAAGTCTGTTGGTTGTTGAGTAACAATAATTGTTCCTGTGTTATACTTACGACTTCTTCTTTGAATATTTGCTAAGAATTCTGCGCCTAACTCATTACGTGTAGATAATAATACATGAGCTTCATCTACATACATTACAGTATTAACGCTTGGGTCTAAGCATAAACCCCAGGCATATTTTAAGATGTTAAAGAATAATGCATTTCGAACATTTTCATCAGCATTCATTAACTCTTTGATATTAAATACTATAAAATCACTGTTAATGCTAAGTGTTGTATGTCCATCAAAATAATATTTTAATTCTCTAACTAGTGGACGAATCTTTAATTCTAATCTTTCCATGACATCTCTTTCATGAGTTTTTTCTGTCATAGATAATAATCTTCCTCTAATAGTAGCATAAACATCATCAAAAGTTGGATAATCTTCACTTGTAAATTTAGTGAAATCTGTATCATAATCAATCTTATAACGTTTATATGTATCTGTTACAACTTCAGTAAACATGTTTAAAACATCTTCTTCAATATCTGGAGAATAATACTTCATAAACGCTTTTAATTGTTGGAATGTACGAGTTAAAACTGTATAACCTAAACCTTCAGCTATTTCAGATTCATCAGCATCAATTACAACTTCTAAAGGGTTTACCATTCCAAATTCTCCACCCTTACCAAGATCTAGGAAATCTCCTCCATAGTTCTTAGTCATTTCTTCAAGTTCGCCTTCTGGATCAATACATACTATTTTTGATTCATTACGCAAATGACTTCTTAATAATAACTTAGCCGCTGTTGATTTACCAGAACCAGAAGAACCTAAAATAATCATATTAGCATTTGTACGATTACTTTCCTTTTTTATTTGATATAAGAACTGATTAAATAATATAACTCCACCTGAAAAGTCAACACCAAGTAATGTACTATTTCCTGGATCTTTTATGCTATCAAATATGAAAGGATACATTCCTGCGATTGTTACAGATGGAATTGGTGTTCCAATTCTATTTTCTATATCTTGTTTAGGAAATATAGGAATCATTGATTTAATAACTTTTTCTTGTTCAAACATTAATGCAATACCACGCATACCTAAAGCGTCTATAAAGTTACGAACTTGCATTTTTTTGTTTTCTAGTTCATCTTTAGTATCGGCAGATATTAAAATATGTAATTGAAAATCAAAAATTCTTGCTTGAGTAGCAACTAACATGGAAATAAATTGTTCCAATGATTCATAGTCTTGTCTAATTTTTTCTTGGACTGTTTTGTCATTTTCACTTTGATAACGCATTTTTAAATCGGCTATCTCTTTATTAATCATTCTTTGTAAAGTAGATAATTCAATTGGAATATGTTTTGCAACTAGTTTTATTCCTGAAATATTAGTTAAGTTGGCTAAAAATCCTTGATCAACAAATTTAGGATATGAAACAATAGTAAAAATTGTACAATATTTTCCACTCATCATAAATTCTGTTGGTTTAAATTCTACTCCTTTAGGAGCTAACTGAGCCTTTATATTCATTATCTTACACCTACCATTCCACTGAAAGTAGTTGCACTTCCACCATTAAAGAAATTATCCAAAATAACTCTTAAATCATTATTAGATGTTTGAACACTATTTAATCCTGCATTAGCAAGGTTACTAATTAATGAATGTAATTTTTTTTGTACTAAATCCATTCTCTTTTCTTTAAATAAAATATAATATTCTGTATCAACTACGTTATACTCAGCACTCATAAACATATTAGCCTTATTTATATCTTCTGTAATTAATTTACGAGTTACCTGATTATTAGATTTATTATATAAAATTTGTAATTGAGATAAATATACATTTATATCAACTGGTCTATCTGCCACGACTAGCCAGAATTTAAAACTAATTGTATTATAGAAGTTTCTTAATATATATATAACATTA
>JAIKYM010000142.1 GCA_024683115.1 Bacilli bacterium | reverse complement strand
ATCATAACTAAAAGTTAAATTAGATACTTTTATCATGGACATAAGCTTCACCACCTTGTAAATATTATAACATAATAAAAGACTAGATTTCTCTAGTCTTTTCGTTTTTAGTTTTCTTTCTTTGCTTTAATTGCAGCTTGTAGAGCTATTTTCAAAAGAAGGCAATAAAATATCTAACCTTGGATTAAGCAAAACTTTAGCCTATAATACCTCCCATTATCCTTTATTACCTGATTATATCCTTTCAATAATATATCTTATCAAGAATATCACTATATTTTTGCTCGTAATATCTTAATCTTCCGATTATTTTAACAAAGTATAATTTTTAAATATCACGATGTCGAAATAAAACCTAATAATCTATTTTTTTCTTCCGTATTAGTTAAAAAGTATATAGAATTGCTCTCTAATATATCTTTTATAAACTTTTTATCATTCTTTTCTAATAGTTTATCTACAACATATTTTTGATCTAATTGATTATTTGGTGTACTAAAATCATTACAATAATCTAAGAACCCTAATAACAACTCAATATCTCCTTTATCAATAAAATAATCTATTATTTTATTTCTGTTATAATCCCAGTAAATAGAAACTAAACTTGTCAAAGTATATGAATTGTCATCATTAATTAATTTTAAAACCAAATCGTCAAATTCATCATTAGATAATTTTGTAATTAGTGTATGAAAAGGTCCTTCATTACATTGTTTTATTATTTTTTTCTCTTTATCAGTATAATTACTCATCTTTTAATCTCCTTTAACAAATCATATTCTTTTGTTTTATTATACCATACTTTTTTATAGTTTAATTAATCATAAGATTACTATTTTACGAATATAAAAAAGACTAGTTTTAACTAGTCTTAAATTAATTTTTATTAGTTCTTCTTTGCTTTAATCGCAGCTTGTACTTCCATCATGGAAGGGAGTAAAAGTTATATGAAATTAAAACTATATTATATTTCTATTCCAAAGAACCATTTAGCAATTAAATCTCTATCTGGATAGTCTTTTTTTAATAGATCTTCTTCAAATTGTTTTCTATTGTACTTAATACTTTTTCTTTCTACATTAAATGTATTGGTATCTAATATTGTCTATACTGTAGTATTATCCTTTGTACAACCAGAAGAACCAATATCATATAATTTATTATCTATACACAAATTATTATGTTCATGACCTATAAATATCAAATCATAATCCAATGATTCAATTACATTTCTAATTGATCCATCTTTTGCTATTTTTAAATCGTGAAATGGATAATCATCTTTGGAATTATAATCAATTGGAAAATGTATAAATAGTATTTTCTTATTATTTATCATCTTTTCAATATACATGGTACAATTTTCTAAATATTCATTTTGATCATTTGTAATTTGTTTCTTTATCCAATTTTGATGTTTAATTTCTCCTTCGCCCATTTCGTCATCTATATCAGTACCTTTTAAAAAATATAATTCATGATTACCTAAAACCATTTTAATATTATTACTTATTATCATATCCATACATTCTTTAGGATTAGGACCAATTCCAATCGTATCTCCTAAACATATAATTTCATCAATATTATTGTTATCGATATCATTAATAATTGATTTTAGTGCTTCTTTATTTCCATGTATATCTGAAAAAATAGCAATTCTCATATTATCACCAACCTATAATAATTATATCATAGAAAAAGATTAAGTTTTCACTTAATCTCTTAGAAATTAATTTTTACTTCCTTGCTTAATTGCAGCTTGAGCAGCAGCTAATCTAGCAACTGGAACTCTGAAAGGTGAGCATGATACATAATCTAATCCTACATTATGATAGAATTCAATTGATTTAGGATCTCCACCAGTTTCACCACAAACACCTAAATGTAATTCAGGTCTAGTAGATCTACCCTTTTCAGCAGCCATCTTAATTAATTGTCCAACACCTTTTTGATCAAGTGTCTTAAATGGATCTTCTTCATAAATCTTCTTCTCATAGTATGAAGGTAAGAATTTACCAGCATCATCTCTAGAGAATCCGAATGTCATTTGTGTTAAGTCATTTGTACCAAATGAGAAGAATTCAGCTTCTTTAGCTATTTCATCAGCAGTAATTGCAGCTCTAGGGATTTCAATCATAGTACCAACTTGGTATTTCATTTCAACACCAGCATTAGCTATTTCTTCATCAGCAGTTGCAACAACTACATCTTTAACATATTTTAATTCTTTTACTTCTCCTGTTAATGGAATCATGATTTCTGGAGTAATATTCCAATCTGGATGATTCTTATTAACATTTATAGCAGCTCTTATAACAGCCTTAGTTTGCATCTTAGCAATTTCAGGATATGTAACAGCTAATCTACATCCACGATGACCCATCATTGGGTTAAATTCGTGTAATGAAGCAATAATCTCTTTAATTCTTTCAACACTCTTTCCTTGTGCGTCAGCTAATTTTTGAATATCAGCTTCTTCAGTTGGAACGAATTCATGTAAAGGTGGGTCTAAGTATCTAACTACCATTGAATCACCTTCAAGTGCTTCATACATATTTTCAAAGTCTGATTGTTGATAAGGTAAAATCTTATCTAATGCAGCTTCTCTTTCTTCAGCAGTATCAGCACAGATCATTTCTCTAAATGCAGCAATTCTGTCTTCTTCGAAGAACATATGCTCAGTTCTACATAAACCAATACCTTGTGCTCCTAATTCATGAGCTTTCTTAGCATCTCTTGGAGTATCAGCATTAGTTCTAACTTTTAATGTTCTGAATTTATCAGCCCATTCCATAACTCTACCAAATTCACCTGAGATAGTAGCATCAACAGTTGGAATTAAACCCTCATAGATAGCACCAGTAGTACCATCAATAGAGATTTCATCTCCTTCATGGAATGTCTTGCCAGCTAATGTGAATTGTTTATTAGCTTCATCCATAGCAATGTCTCCACAACCAGATACACAGCAAGTACCCATACCACGAGCAACTACTGCAGCATGTGAAGTCATACCACCACGTACAGTTAAAATACCTTGAGCAGCCTTCATACCAGTAATATCTTCTGGAGAAGTTTCAAGTCTAACTAATACAACTTTTTCTTTTCTTTCAGCCCAAGCAACTGCATCTTCAGCAGTAAATACAATCTTACCACAAGCAGCACCAGGAGAAGCTCCTAATCCCTTACCAATAGCTTCAGCTTTCTTAATAGCTTCTGCATCGAATTGTGGATGTAATAATGTATCTAAGTTTCTTGGATCAATCATTTCAACTGCTTCTTCTTCAGTTCTCATTCCTTCATCAACTAAATCACAAGCAATCTTTAAAGCAGCCTTAGCTGTTCTCTTACCATTTCTTGTTTGTAACATATATAACTTACCATGTTCAACAGTAAATTCCATATCTTGCATATCTCTATAATGAGATTCAAGTGTAGCACAAACTTCTTTGAATTGTTTGAATGCTTCTGGGAATTTTTCTTCCATTTCAGTTATATGCATTGGAGTTCTTACACCAGCAACAACGTCTTCACCTTGTGCATTAGTTAAGAATTCACCAAATAAACCTTTTTCACCAGTAGCTGGATCTCTTGTAAATGCAACACCAGTACCACAGTCATCACCCATGTTACCAAATGCCATTGATTGAACATTTACAGCAGTTCCCCATGAATAAGGAATATCATTATCTCTTCTATAAACGTTAGCTCTTGGATTATCCCATGATCTAAATACAGCTTTAATAGCTCCCATTAATTGTTCTTTTGGATCTGTTGGGAAATCGTTACCGATTTTAGCTTTATATTCAGCTTTGAATTGGTTAGCTAATTCTTTTAAGTCTTCAGCAGTAAGTTCAACATCTTGTTTAACTCCTCTATCTGCTTTCATCTTATCAATTAATTCTTCAAAATATTTCTTTCCAACTTCCATAACTACGTCAGAATACATTTGAATGAATCTTC
>JAIKYM010000141.1 GCA_024683115.1 Bacilli bacterium | reverse complement strand
TCTAAATTGTTGATAAATGATAGTTTAATAACATCTCCTTCATTTCTAATAACCATGTATTTCATTTTATCTTCATAAGTATCATCATCATCTATTATAAGTTCTTTATCTCCTCTTAATAAATGAAGAAAAGGTATATACAAAGGATGATCTAAATCAAAATCAAAAGTAACTTCTTTAAGTTCTTGTTCTTCTTCGTATGAACAATTAATCCAACAATTAAAATTAAAGTCATCCCACATAGCTAATTGATAATTCATAACAGGTACTTCATGTTCCAATATTGTTTCTTTAATTAAATATGTTTGTACATAACCAGGAACCATATTAAATTTTATTACTCTATCTTTACTAAGTCTTTTAGTAATAACTCTATCCTCCATATAATCACCCCAAAATAAGTATTACTTATTATATAATAAAAACTCATGAAATCAATCATGAGTTTTATAATTACTTATTTCTATTTACTCTATATCTCTCTTGAGGATCAAGAATAGATTTTCTTAATCTTATATCAGATGGAGTAACTTCAACGTATTCATCATCTGCAATAAATTCAAGAGCTTCTTCTAAAGTAAATGTTTTATAAGGAACTAATGCTATAGCTTCATCTGATCCAGAAGCACGAGTATTAGTTAATTGTTTATTCTTACATGGATTAACATCTAGATCGTTATCTCTATTATGAATACCTACAATCATACCTACATAAACATCAGTTGCAGGTCCAACGATTAATTGACCTCTATCTTGTAAGTTAAATAATGAGAATCCTAAAGTCTTACCAGTTTCCATTGAAACAAGTACACCATTCTTACGAGTAGTTAATTCTCCTGCATAAGCTTTATATTCATCAAATGAGCGTACCATGATACCTTCACCACGAGTATTAGTTATAAATGTTGATCTATAACCAATTAACCCTCTTGTAGGAGCTGAGAACTCTAGGTGATTATAATTATCTTCAGTAGTAGTCATTCCCATTAAGATACCTTTTCTTTCTTGGATATCAGAAATAACTGTAGAAGCATAATCAGCTGGTACATTAATTAATACTTTTTCATATGGTTCTAATTTTTGTCCATCTACTTCTTTAAATAATACTTGAGGTTTAGATACGCATAATTCATATCCTTCTCTTCTCATATTTTCTAGTAAGATAGATAAGTGTAATTCACCTCTACCAGATACTTTATATCCATCTGATGAAGGTAATTCTTCAACTTTTAAACCAACGTTAGTTTCAAGTTCTTTTTCAAGTCTTTCTTTAATATGTCTTGTAGTTAAGAACTTACCAGATCTACCAACAAATGGTCCATTGTTAACTAAGAAGTTCATTGATAATGTAGGTTCTTCAATATGTATAGGTGGAAGTGGATTTGGTTTTCCATGTTCACAAATAGTATCACCTATAGAAATTGTATTACATCCAGCTACAGTTACAATATCACCATAGAAAGCTTCTTGTTTTTCAACTCTATTTAAACCTTCATTAACAAATAACTTAGATACTTTGAATGTTGATTCTTTACCTGAGTTATCAACTAAAGTAACCATTTCACCAGATTTAATCTTACCTTTAGTAATTCTACCTATACCTAATCTACCAATATATTCATCATAAGCTAAAGTAGATACTTGTAATTGTAAGTCATCTGATTCATTGCCTTCATAAGGTTTAACTTGATTAATAATTGTATCTAGTAATGGAGCAATATTGTTATTAGATAAATCATCTTTATCTAGAGAAGCAATACCATCTCTTGCAATACCATATAAAGTAGTAAAATCTAATTGTTCATCTGTAGCATTTAATTCAACAAATAAATCAAATACTTCATCAATAACTTCAATAGGTCTAGCATCTTTCTTATCAATCTTATTAATAAATAGAATTGGCTTTAAGTTTTGCTCTAATGCCTTAGATAATACGAATCTAGTTTGAGGCATTACACCTTCAGCAGAATCTACTATTAATATAACTGTATCAACAGTCTTGATAATTCTTTCAACTTCTGATGAGAAATCAGCATGTCCAGGAGTATCAACAATATTAATCTTATAATCCTTATATTTAATGGCACAGTTTTTAGAATAGATTGTAATACCTCTTTCTCTTTCGATATTATCTGAATCCATTACTTGATCAACTAGCACATCATGTTCATTAAATACGCCATTTTGTCTTAGTAAAGCATCAACTAAAGTAGACTTACCAGCATCTACGTGAGCTACTACTGCAACGTTTATGATTTTATCCATAAAAATCCCTTTTCTTTCATAACTATTAAATAATATAACTTTTTGTCCTTTTTTGCAAGAAAAATATACTTTTGGGTACAAATATAAGATATAATATTGTAAGGTGAAAAGAATGAAAAAATTTCTAAAGACATTTTTAGATAAACTATCAGATATGAAATTGTATATTCTTACATTCGTATTTTCAACAATAGTTATACTAATAGCTTATATAATAAATGATGTTACTCCTTTTGGTGACAAATCTTTATTGTGTGTAGATTTCTACCATCAATATGGCCCAATGTTAGGTGAATTATATGATAGAGTAATAGAGGGCAAGAATCTAATATATTCATTCTCAATGAGTATGGGGTTACCATTCTTTAGAAATTATTTAAATTACATGTCTTCTCCTTTTAATCTACTTATATTTCTATTTCCTAGAGAAGATTTAGTTACATCTTATTCATATATAATAGGATTAAGAGCTATAGTATCATCTGTTACTTTTGTATATTTTATATCTCATAAATTTAAAACTAAAGAATTAACATTAATACCACTTGGAGTATTATATGCATTCTCAGCGTTCTTTATATCATACTATTGGAACATTATGTGGTTAGATGGAATGGTATTCTTACCCCTTATCACATTAGGAATTGAATATATAATTAAGGAAAGAAAATGGAAGTTCTATACTATATTCTTAGCTATCATGTTAATATCCAACTATTTTATATCATACATGATATGCATTTATTCAGTATTATATTTTATAGTATTTGCATTGCACGAATTCCACTTAACTAAAAAAGATATTATAAATACTATTAAATCATGCCTATTATTTGCTTTAGGCTCTATTACAGCTGCTTTAATTGCTGCAGCATTTATAGTACCTATGGCATATTCAATGAAGTCTATATCTGCTACAGGTGGAACATTTCCAAAGACACAATACTATGATTTCACACAAGAAGATTATTTAAAATCACATATGACTGGTGCAACAACTACAACATTTGCATCGGATGTAATAACCCATCCTAATATATCTACTGGTATATTAACAGTCGCTTTATTAATACTATTTATTGTTAATTTAGAAATACCTGTTAAAACAAAACTATGTTATTTATTCATATTGGGATTTATAATTGCAGCATTCTTTGATCCAGCGCTGGATTATATCATGCATGCATTCCATGTTCCTAATGATTTACCTTATAGATATTCTTTCTTATATGTATTCACAATGATGACAATAGCATCTTATGCATTGATAAATATTAAGAAATCCCCATATTTATTAACTGCATCTGTATATGTATTTGTTATGTTATTACTATTATTAATACATAAAGATGATTGGCAAGGATTAACGAAGAATATTGTATATATTAATATGATATTATTAACTTTATACTTTATATTTTATACGGGTATTAAAATTATTAAAGACTTAAGAACACCATTCTTTATTGCATTAGCAATAACCGCAGTAATAGATGTCTCAGTTTCAATAAATATTAATTGGAGTATCACACAAGTACTAGCTACATTCTATGAAGATTACAATAAAACAGAAGAATTATTAACATATGTAAAAAACTATGATAATAGTAATTTCTATAGAATAGAAAATACACAAAACATGACTCTAAATGATGGCTCTTGGTATAATTACAATGGTATGACAACATTCTCATCAATGGCATATGAATCAATGGCTAAACTACAAAACTTCTTAGGTATGCCAGGTAACAAGATTAACTCATATTCATATGTTCAATCTACACCTATATATGATTTAATGTTTGATATAAAATATTTCATTGGAATATCAAATGATAAAACTAGATATACAAAAATATATGAAGATGAAGAAACGGTTAATGAATTTAAATATAATGTTGGTTTAGGATTTGCAACTAATAATAGAATTACTGAATGGCAACCATCCAGTGATAATCCATTTGCAAATGAAAATGAATTTATAAGATACACAACATCTCAAAATGATGTATTAATTAAAATGAAACCAACATTTGTAAAAGAAATATTTAACGATGGAGTTGAATACATAGTTGAATATGAGTTTAAAAATCCTAAAGATAATATGTATTTCTATACAGATAGTTATTATGTAGACTTCTTCATAATAGGTAATTGCTTATATGACCTAGGAAGTAATTATTATGAATACGGTGAAGAACAAGGAGTTATATATGAATATGTAGATGACTACAATGAACATAAAGTAGTTAATATAGCTTCAAGTGATGATAAAGTTTATATAACTGTAGGATATAAAACATATTCAGAATTATTTAGTGATGAATTCTACATGTACTATTTAGATCAAACTAAATTTTTAGATGCTTATAAAGAATACAATGATAATAGACTATATATTAATAGTTTCAAAGAAAATGATATTAAAGCTTCTATAAGTACTGATAAATCATTTGTATATACTTCAATCCCTTATGATGAAGGTTGGACAGTATATGTAGATGGCAAAGAAGTAGAAAAAGAAAAAATAGGGAAAGCTTTATTAGGATTTAAAATTGAACCTGGAAATCATGAAATTCGATTATTATTTATTCCAAAAGGACAAAAAATAGGACTAATTGGAACAATAATAGGAATAATGATATTACTAATAGATATAATATTTAAACAAGTTAAAGCAATCATAAAACCTAAGAAAAAACAAATAAAAAAGAATAGACACGCATAAGTGTCTATTTTATTTTATAAATAATTTAGATATATTCTTCTTAGGAACTAACATAGATATTGAATGAATATTAGATATATCATAATTTAATGATCTAATCTCTAACTTTTCCCCATCTACACACCAATTCTTTGTTAATCTCTTTTTAAACTTAATACTTAAGTTATTAGTTCTAAATGATATTACATCATCTATATTCTTAGTACCTTTAATCGCAGATAATCCTAAAGCGCGAATAATTCTTAAACGTTTAGATGCTGTGACTATATATACTTCAAATTGATCATCATCTAATTTAACATCTTTAAAAAACGAGTTAAATCCAGCTACTCTTGTAGCAGAACATATCATCATCATAGAGCAAGATATAGTATGTTCTTCACCATTTTCCTTATAAGTTATTTCATGCATCTTAGTTTCACCAAATAAGTCTTTAAATGCATTATAAATATAGGCAAAATAGCCAAACTTCTTCTTATCTTCTCTAGTAGTATCATATGCAATATTTAGGAACTTACCAAATCCTGCTACATAAATAAATGGTCTTTTATTTAAAGCAGGTATATCAATATTTTTAACTTCACCTTTTAAACATATTTCAAGATTTTTTTCTATATCATTAGTATATCCAAACATTCTACCAATATCATTTGTTGTACCTATTGGTATATGAGCAAGTAATAATGGATTATGTCTTAATGTATTTCCATATACTATTTCATTAAATGTTCCATCTCCGCCCATAGATATAACTAAATCAACATAACCTATGTGCTGAACTATTTCTTTAGCATGTCCTCTATATTGAGTAGCTATAAAGTTAACTTTATAATCATGTTTTTCAATAATAGACTTATAACGAGGTATTAATCTTTTTTTCAATGTATGTCCCGAATTGGGATTATATATAACAATACATTTTTTCACAATAATACCTCCTAACAATACATTATTATAAAGACAGTAAAATAAAATATCAATGGTAAAAATATATGATATAATGATTTTAGGATCAGGGAGGTTATTATGGCGGTAGATTATAAGGAAGATATTAAAAGAATA
>JAIKYM010000124.1 GCA_024683115.1 Bacilli bacterium | reverse complement strand
CATTATCATTTGAATTCTCATGTATATATTGTTCAACCTTTTTATTAATATCATCCATATGAACATCAAGATTGTTATATTTATCAAACAATCCAATTCTACTTGCAGATATAGAATATAGTGTTCCATCTTTTCTAATTTCTATTGTTACACTATCTGCAGTTGGAATATCATTGATTTTTTTTACAAAACTATAACTATAAATCTTATAAGTATCTTGATAAAATTCTTTAGTATCCTCATATGATTCATAATTTGTACCTGTGATGTATTTAAAATAATCATACGCTATTTTATCAAGAGATTCCTTTTCTAGAGGTGCATCAACATCATAAATATTTGTATCTAGATAACCAACAATACGATTATTCATAATCATAAATTGCTTATTATCATCTGTTATATAAACATCTCTACCATATTTAGTTTCACTATAATGTACCAGATAATAATCACCATAAAAGTATAGGTTCATATCTTCTTTCTTATCATTTTTCTTCATGATAATCCGTATTATAGTAATAGATAATACAACAACCAGTATACCTAAAATAATAAAAACTAATCTCTTTTTCAATTCCCATCACAACTATATTCTATCATATTTGTATATAAAATGATATGATATTTATTGGTGATATATATGTTTAAATATACATTAGATAATAAAAGATATCATACATTAAATTACTTCTATAAGACTACTTTTAATACTAAAGTATTTAAGGTAGCTTTAAACGGAGGATTCACTTGTCCAAACAAAGATGGAACAAAAGGAACAGGTGGATGTATCTATTGTTCGCCATCTGGCTCTGGTGATTTTGCAGGCGATATAAAAGATAATTTAGTAGAACAATTTAATAAGATTAAGAATATAGAATTATTGAAGTGGCCTAATGCTAATTATATAGCATATTTCCAAGCCAATTCTAATACATATGATACATTAGATAAATTAAAAGAAAGATATGAAGCAGTTATTAATCTACCTGATGTAATAGGTATATCAATAGCTACTCGTCCAGATTGTTTTACTGATGAAATATATGACTATCTAGAAGATTTAAATAAAAAAACATATTTAACTATTGAACTAGGATTACAAACAATTAAAGAAGAAACTCTTGAACTAATTAACCGAGGACATACAACTGATGAATTTGTTGAATGCTACAAAGAATTACAAAAAAGAAATATAAAAGTAATTGTTCATATCATAAATGGATTACCTGGTGAAACTAAAGAAGATATGTTGAAAACTATTAAGTTTTTAAATAATTTAAATATATATGGAATAAAAATACATATGTTACATATAACTAAGAATACAAAACTAGCTGACATGTATGATAAAGAGCCATTTCATGTATTAACTAAAGATGAATATATAGATATAGTAGTAGATCAATTAGAATTATTGAATCCCGAAACCATTATATGTAGAATAACAGGAGATCCTGTTAAAGAAGATTTAATTGAGCCAAAATGGTTATTAAAGAAATTCGTAGTATTAAATGATATAGACAAAGAAATGGTAAAAAGAAATTCCTACCAAGGAAAAAGATTGAATAATATAAATAATTAATATATACTTAATTTAGAGAACGCATTACTTATAAGTGATGCTATCTCTTTTTGTGGTAAGCATCTAACTTATGTTAGATGCTTTTTATTTTCCTTACCTCCCCATTGATCAGTTAACGATAAGTAGAATAATAATTACTAGTAATACTAGAATTAAGATTTTTAATTCTGTTTTACACATGTAATCACCTCCATACATAATGTATCGGAGATAACATCTTGTAACACGTTCTAGAGGGTTCCGTTCACTCCCTCTACTATATATATACAACATTGATATATCAAATCTCGAATTATTTATGATATTTTATATAAAAAATAACATATTTTATCTTTAATCAATATACAAATACTATTTCAAAATAAAAAGTGATATTTAATATCACTTTTTTATAATCCTTCTACACTAATATTATCCCTTATTAGTTCATCAGCAAATCTAACTTTAAAATCATCTAATGCTTTAGCTATCGCATCATCATAGATGGCTCTAGTATTTTTCATAGCTAGATATACATGTTTATATGTTACTTCAGTAGCATTTTCAAGCAATGCATAAGAGAATGCACTAGAAATAATAGTTAAACATATATCTGGATATCTATTTTGTACTTCATATATTCTCTTATATTCAGTTGTATGATCTACTATCCAAGCAAATAATCTTTCCAATTGGAATTCAGTCATTTTAAACTTAATACCAAGTTTCTTTTCAAACTTAGGATATGTACCTAATAATACTTTAACAACATTTTCGCCTTGTAGTTCTTCAATGTTTATCTTAATAAAACGTCTAACAAAGGCTCTATCTCTTAAGATATATTGTTCATATTCCATATCAGTAGTAGCTCCTATCATTAAGATACGTCCACGGTCTAGGTATGGTTTTAACATGTTAGCAAAGTCTAAATCTACTTGTCCATTGTTGTGAGCAACTAATAAATGTACTTCATCTATAAATAATATAGTTTTCTCTAAGTTATCAATTTCATCAATTAATAATTGTAACTTAGATACTTCAGTACCATCTACAGTAATCTTACCTAATAAAGCAGGAATATTAATCTTAATTACTTTCCAACCAGCAATAGCATTAGGAACAGTACCTTCATGAATACGATATGATAAACCTTCAACTAAGGCAGTTTTACCTATACCAGGTTTACCAACTAATAAAGCACTCTTATCTGGTGTTATTAATGCTAGAATCATTTGATTGATTTCATCATCTCTTGCAATAGCAGGATTAGTTATGTATGTTTTATCAGTTAATATTTCACCATACATTTGAATCATGCTTGGTTTATTACTTACAGGAGCAGATTGAACAACAGGTTGTGCTGGTACTGGTTGTACCAATTGTGTATTTACTACTTCATTGTTAACATTTAATACTTCAATTTCTTCATCCATGAGAATCACCTATACATAGATTATACCAAATAATAATTTTAGATAAAATAAAATGTTAATAAATATGTATTTATTAACATTAAAAAGCAATAATTTGATTAGTTTGTCCACCTGTTACATTGTAACAATCGTGTGAATATAGGACTGCTTTAGAATCAATATCTTTAACTTTAGCTTTTAAAGTATAGAATCTATAAGTAGGAACTACTACCATTACTATAGTTCTTTTAAATATACCTATACCATTTGTAGATTGCAATAAAGTATATCCAGTACCTAGTTCTTTTTCAATATATTTAGTTAACTCATGGCTTTTATTACTGTTTATAAATACCATCTTTTTAGATGATAATCCAATTACAACAGAATCAGATACATTATTAATAATTATTAAAGTAATAATTGCATATATAGCTTTAATAGGTCCGAAGATAATGATACCTGAGGTAATTATTAAACCATTTACTATATTACCAACTGTAGAAAAAGGTACTTTATATTTATCTCTTAGAATAGTAAGTATAGTATCAATACCACCTGTATCAAAACCTGATCTATATATTAATCCACTTCCTAATCCGCCAACTAGTGCAAAGAATATACAAGTAAATAGAAATGAATCAAACTCTATATGAATACCAACATATAATTTAGAAGTTAAATTTAACATAACAAAATAACAAGCATATCCTATTATTGAATGCAATGTATGTTTAAATCCCATTACCACAATAGATATTATTAAAGATAGAATTATAGAAGCATTTAAAAATGTTAATGTAGGTATAGCTGTTAACTTATTAACTACAATTGCTAAACCTCCTAAACCACCATAAACAATGTTATTAGGTACTGCGAAAAGATTATACACAGATGCACAAATAAAACAGCCTAACACTAAAGCTATGCCTCTAACTATAATATTATGATCTTCAAAATAACTAAATATCTTTTCTATCATAGTAACACCTTAAGAAAATTATAAAACAAAATACCTAAAACATAAAGAAAATTAAAGAAAATATATTGTATAGATTACGCAAAATGATATAATAAATATATAATAAGGAGAGGATAAAAAAAATGAACGAGAATGAAAATTCAACTGTGCAAAACACAGAACAGCCTGTAACAGCTGTTAACGAATCGTTACAACCTGCTGAGCCTGTTGCACCTGTACAACCAGTACAACCTGTTCAACCAGTTGAACCAGTAGCACCTGCTGCCCCTGAAGCACCTGTAGCTCCAGTTCAACCAATTGAGCCTGCAACTCCAGCACAACCAATTCAACCTGTTCAACCTACTGCTGCTCCTAAAGGTAAAAGTAAATTACCTATAATAATTATTGCAGCTGTATTAGTAATAGGTGTAATTGTTGCAGTTTATTTCTTATTCTTTAAGAAAGTAACTGGAAAACAAGTAGTAAATGGTACTATTAATAAAGTATTCGCTACTGCTGAAAAATTCACAGCAAAATTTGATGAAGCATTCGTTGTTGATTATAAGAAAGATATAATTAGTTCAAACGGATATTTCAAAGCTTCTGTAGAAACTGATGATGAAACAGTTAAAGCTTCATTAGGAGATATCAAGAGTGCTCAAGTTAAATATGATTTCGCACTAGATGCTAAGAATCTAGAAGGAACATTAGATTTAACTGCAGTAGAAAATGATAAAGATATCATTAAATTATATACTTTATTAACTGATAAAGTATTATACTTCAAGACTGATGCTGACACTCAAGTTTATAAAGCAGACTTAAGTAATGCATTTGACTGGAGCAAAATCAATGTTGAAAACTGGCCTGAATTTAATAGCAAGGCTACAACAAATATGTTAAAGAGTATTAAGAAATACTTACAAGCTTCTATAAAAGATGAGTATATCACTTTAGAAGAAGGAACTTATACAGTAGAAGGAACTGAAATTAAAGGTTCTAAAACAACATTAACAATTACTCAAAAGAGAGCTAATGAAATGGCTATAAGCTTCCTTGAGAATGCTAAAAATGATACAGACAAAAATAGTTTAATTAATATTGTTACTTCATACGGAGTAGATAAAGATGAAATTAATAAAGCAATTGATGATGCATTAAAACAATTAAAAGAAGCTAAAAATTTAGATGACAGTAAAAAGATATTATTAAATATCTATACTACTTCAAAAGGTAAATTCCTTGGAATGGATTTTATAGAATTTGATAAAACAATATTAACTATAGTATCTAAAAATGATGTTTCTACAATAAAATTCTATGAAGGAGACAGAGTAGAATTAAAGTTAACTTACAATGAAAAATCAAAAGAATTAACTTGGGTTAATGAAGCTGAAGGTAACAAGAACGAAAAAATCGTTGTTACATTCAAAGATGATGGTATTAAAGCTGAATTCAGTATGACTGGATTAAAAGTAACACTTGAAATAACTACTAAAGTTACAAATGAACAATATGATGAAAATGGTAAGATCTCATTAGAATTCGAAGAAAATGGAAAGAAGACTACTGCTAGTGCAGAAATGAATGCTTCAGTTAAGAAGATTGATAGTATCAATAAATTCAGTACTACAGGTGCAAAAGATATTACTACATTAACATCATATGAACAAAATGAAATATTAAGTAAGATTAAAAATAAAGTTGGCACTTCATCTATTTATAAATTAATTGAACAATCAACTAAATCAAATAGTTCAAGTAACCAAACAAATTCAATGTCTAACTACTGCTCACAAGCATATAGTTGTCAACCATATACAACTGGATATAACCAATGTAAGATCAACTACTATGGTGAAGAATACGATATCTTCTGTGAAGTAGAATAATATAATAAATAAAAACTAATAGAATTAACTATTAGTTTTTTTATTGCACTAATTTAAAGCACTAAAAAAGACTTCCTAAGAAGTCTTTTATTATTACATTAATTATTCGTTAATTTCAGTTACAACACCAGAACCAACAGTTCTACCACCTTCACGGATAGCGAATCTAGTTCCATTTTCAAGTGCAACTGGAGTAATTAATTCTACAGTGAATTCTACGTTATCACCAGGCATAACCATTTCAACACCATCAGGTAATGTAATGATACCAGTAACGTCAGTAGTTCTGAAGTAGAATTGTGGACGATAATTTGTAAAGAATGGAGTATGTCTTCCACCTTCATCTTTGTTTAATACATAAACAGAGCATTTAAATTTCTTATGTGGAGTAACAGATCCAGGTTTAACTAAAACTTGTCCTCTTTCTACGTCATCTCTAGAGATACCTCTTAATAATACACCAGCGTTATCTCCAGCTTCAGCTTCATCTAGAGTCTTTCTGAACATTTCAATACCAGTAACTACTGATTTTTGAGTGTCTCTAAGACCTACGATTTCAACTTCATCATTTAAATGTAATACACCACGTTCAACACGTCCAGTAACAACTGTACCACGTCCTGAAATAGTGAATACGTCTTCAATACTCATTAAGAATGGTTTATCAGTTTCTCTTGGTGGAGTATCAATATATTCATCAACAGCATCCATTAAATCATGAATAGCTTTAACTGAATCAGCATCTCCTTCAAGTGCCTTAAGAGCAGAACCTCTTATAATTGGGCAGTTTCTATCAAAACCATATTCATCTAATAAGTCTCTAATTTCTTCTTCAACTAAGTCTAAGATTTCTGGATCATCAACTTGGTCGATCTTATTCATGAATACAACGATTTTTGGAACACCAACTTGTCTTGATAATAAGATGTGTTCTCTAGTTTGTGGCATGCAACCATCAGCAGCAGAAACTACTAAGATAGCTCCATCCATTTGAGCTGCACCAGTGATCATGTTTTTAACATAGTCAGCATGTCCAGGGCAGTCTACGTGTGCATAATGTCTTTTTTCTGTTTCATATTCAATATGAGCAGTGTTAATAGTAATACCACGAGCTTGTTCTTCTGGTGTACCATCGATATCAGCATATCCCATTACATTCTTTGAGAATTCTTTAGAGATAGCAGCTGATAAAGTAGTTTTACCATGGTCAACGTGTCCGATTGTACCAATATTAACATGTGGTTTACTACGATCAAATTTTTCTCTTGTCATAATATTTTCCTCCTATTTTTCTTTCTTCTCTTATAACATATTCTATTTTATCTAATACTTAATCTAAAATCAAGTACTTTTTAGTTAGCTGAGTTCTTCTTGATAATTTCGTCAGCTATGTTCTTTGGAACTGGTTCATAACTATCTTTGAACATTTGGAATACTCCACGACCTTGAGTGTTAGATCTTAGGTCTGTTGCATAACCAAACATTTCAGAAAGTGGAACCATTGCAGTAATTCTAGTCTTAACTCCTAGAGCTTCTTGACCAACTGGTCTACCACGTCTAGATGTTAAGTCACCCATAACGTTACCAACATATTCTTCTGGAACGTCTACTACAACCTTCATTATAGGTTCAAGTAAGATAGCCTTACATTTATCCTTAGCAGCTTTTAAAGCCATAGAAGCAGCAACTTTGAATGCCATTTCTGATGAGTCTACTTCATGGTAAGAACCATCATGTAGAGTAGCCTTAATATTTACTAATGGATATCCAGCTAAGATACCACCTTGTAATGCTTCTTGTAATCCTTTATCAACAACTGGAATGTATTCTCTTGGAACAACACCACCAACTACTGCATCAACGAATTCATAGTCAGATTCTTTATTTGGTTCAAACTTAATCCAAACATGTCCGTATTGACCACGACCACCAGATTGTTTAATATATTTACCTTCACAATCACCTTCAACTGTAAGTGTTTCTCTATAGGCAACTTGTGGAGCACCTTGATTACATTCAACTGAGAATTCTCTTCTTAATCTATCAATAATGATATCTAAGTGTAATTCACCCATACCTGAAAGGATAGTTTGTCCTGTTTCAGTATCAGTCTTACATCTTAATGTTGGGTCTTCTTCAGTTAACTTTTGTAATGCTATAGCCATCTTATCTTGATCTGCTTTAGATTTAGGTTCAATAGCTATATCTATAACTGGTTCTGGGAATTCCATACCAGACATTACGCATGAATTCTTTTCATCACATAATGTATCAGCAGTAGTAGTATCTTTAAGACCTACAGCTGCAGCAATTTCACCAGCATAAACTTCTGAAATTTCTTTTCTTGAGTTAGCATGCATTTGTAAGATACGTCCAATTCTTTCTTTTTCACCCTTAGTTGAGTTTAAAACATAAGAACCAGCATTTAACTTACCAGAGTAAACTCTGAAGAATGCTAATCTACCAACGAATGGGTCAGTCATAATCTTGAATGCAAGTGCAGTGAAAGGTTCATTGTCACTTGGATGTCTTAATACTTCATTACCATTCTTATCAACACATTTGATAGCTTCAACATCTGTTGGAGCAGGTAAATAATCAACTACTGCATCAAGTAATACTCTTACACCCTTATTAGCTAGGGCATCAGAACATAATACAGGGAAGAACTTAGCAGAAAGTGTTGCTTTTCTTATAACTTTCTTTAATTCTTCTTCAGTGATTTCTTCACCATCTAAATACTTCATCATGAAGTCATCATCAAATTCTGCTACAGCGTCGATTAACTTTTGTCTATATTCGTTAGCTTTATCTACCATATCAGCAGGGATTTCTACTTCATCCATATTTTCTTGTTCATCACATTTAAACATTAAAGCTTTCATTTTAACTAAGTCAACAACACCAGCAAAATCTGCTTCAGCACCGATAGGTAATACGATAGCTGCAGCGTTAGCTCCTAATCTGTCTCCAACTGATTTTAAAGACATATAGAAATCTGCACCAATCTTACCCATCTTATTAGCACATACCATTCTTGGTACGTTATATTCATTAGCTTGTCCCCAAACTGTTTCAGTTTGTGGTTCAACACCAGCATTGGCATCAAGTAAAGCGATAGCACCATCTAGTACTCTTAATGATCTTTGAACTTCAATTGTGAAGTCTACGTGACCTGGAGTATCGATGATATTTAATCTATGATTCTTCCAGTAACAAGTTGTTGCTGCAGAAGTAATAGTAATACCTCTTTCCTTTTCTTGATCCATCCAGTCCATTTGTGATTCACCATCATGTGTTTCACCAATTTTATGTGTTACTCCTGTAAGGAATAAAATTCTTTCAGTAGTAGTAGTCTTACCAGCATCGATGTGAGCCATGATACCAATATTTCTTAGTTTGTCAATTGCTATATCTCTTGCCATGTTAATCCTCCTACCATCTCATGTGTGCAAATGCTTTATTAGCTTCTGCCATTCTGTGAGTATCTTCACGTTTCTTAACAGCTCCACCAGTTTCATTTGCAGCGTCGATAATTTCATTTGCTAAATTATCAATCATTGTTTTACCACTTCTAAGTCTTGCATAGTTAACTAACCATCTTAGTCCTAATGTTTGACCTCTTTCTTCACTAACTTCAATAGGTACTTGAACGTTAGATCCACCTACACGACGATTTTTAACCTCTAGTGCTGGTTTAATGTTTTCAAGAGCTTGTTCGAATACTTCGATTGGTTCTCTACCAGTTCTAGTTTTAATTTGGTCAAAAGCACCATATATAATTTTTTCAGCTGTACCTTTCTTACCACTCTTCATTACGGCGTTAATTAATCTAGTAACAACTTTTGATTTATATATTGGATCTGCTAATACGTCGCGTTTTTCAGCACGTCTTTTACGCATATTATTTTCTCCTCCTTATAAATTAAATTCTATTTAGGCTTCTTAGCGCCATATCTTGATCTTGCTTGTTTACGATCTTTAACACCTTGAGTATCTAAGGCACCACGTATAATGTGATATCTTACACCGATTAAGTCTTTAACACGACCTCCACGGATTAATACTACTGAGTGTTCTTGTAAGTTGTGTCCTTCACCTGGAATGTAAGTATCAACTTCACGTCCATTAGATAATTTAACACGAGCGAATTTTCTTAACGCTGAGTTAGGTTTCTTTGGAGTTTTAGTACCTACAACTGTACAAACACCTCTCATTTGAGGATGGTTAGTATCAGTAAGCTTCTTTTCCATTGAGTTTAAACCAAAGTTTAATGCCGGAGATTTAGCTCTTCTAGTCTTATGACCTCTACCTTTTCTTACTAATTGATTAATAGTACTCATATATGATTCCTTTCTATATACACACATCCTGGTGTATCAATTCCCTCTTAAAATTAAGTTCCACCTAGGTAGAACCGCATTTCAAAACACAATTAATATAACACTTAAATATGTTCAAGTCAACTAAAAATAGTAATAAATTATATACTTTATAAAATATATACTATTTCTTTAGTGTTTCGTACTTAGAACACTTAATTTTAGCCTTATATTCGTAGCCTTTCATAGTCTTTTTAATAATTACTTTTCCACTACATTCATCATCGTTAACTTTATTAGATATTAACATTTTATCTTCAAGCATCTTATCAATAGTTAATTCAAATTGTCTTCCAACATCAACAGATATCTTATTAGACATTACATAAGCTTTTGCTATATCAACTAAATCATTTTCATAGACAGTATAAGGTTTATTTTGACCCTTAATACTATAACCTATATATAATAAACATCCAGTTATAAACAAAATAAATATAACTGACATTATAGTTAACTTTTTCATATTATCACCATATATAAATTATAGCACAAAAAAACACGTATTAAACGTGTTTTATTCACTATTAGAATTAAGCTAATTCAACAGTAGCGCCAGCTTCTTCAAGTTTAGCCTTGATTTCGTTAGCTTCGTCAGCAGGAATGTTTTCTTTAACATTTCCACCGTTGTCAGCGATAGCTTTAGCTTCAACTAATCCTAATCCAGTTATTTCTCTTATAACTTTGATTACGTTAATCTTAGAAGCTCCACAATCCTTTAATACAACAGTCTTAGCAGCGTCTTCAGCAGCACCATCATCAGCAGCAGGAGCAGCAGCAACAGCTACAGCACTTGGATCTACTCCAAATTCTTCTTTCATAGCGTCAACTAATTCTTTAATTTCTAATAATGTCATTTCTTTTAATCCAGAAATAAATTCATCTTTTGTAAATTTTGCCATTTTTCATTCTTCCTTTCTTAAAAATTACTTATTTTCCTCACCTAATTGTTCGGCATATAAATTAAGTGCAATAGATAGATTTCTTACGTGTTCTATCAAACCACCGGCTAACATAGTAAGTAAACCTTCTCTTGATGGAATACTTGCATAACCTTTAATAGTATCTAAGTCAGCTACTTCACCATTGATAATACCTGAAACAATTTCGATATTTTCATGATCTTTAGCGAATTTAGAAACAATCTTGATTGGTTCTAACATTTCTTTACCGAAAACGATAGCGTTAGGTCCATCTAGATATTCGTCAAGGTTGATGTTCATATCATCTAAAGCTCTCTTAACAAGAGTGTTCTTATAAACTTTTACTTCACTGTCAACATCTTTTAGTTCTTTTCTTAATGATTGCATATCAGCAACAGTTGATTGAGCATATCTAAATAAAATAACAGATTCAGAACCTTTTACTTTTTCAGCTATTTCATCAATTGTAGTTTGCTTAGCGCTAAGAACTTTTTCGCTTGCCATATATGTTCCTCCTTACAATTTTCTATAAAAAAACTTTCCACGTGGAAAGTTTTATAATCAAAAGACTATTAAACCTTCCCTCGGCAGGATAATTAAAACACTCAACGTGTTCCCTGCTGTCTTCGGTACTCGTTTTTTTAACAATTAATAATTTAACACATAAATAATTACATGTCAATTGAATTTAGATCAACATGAATACCAGGACCCATAGTTGAACTAATAGATATGGTTTGAACATATTTACCCTTAACAGTAGCAGGTTTAGCCTTTACTATTTGAGTAATTACGTAAGCTAAGTTTTCACTTAACTTCTTATCATCGAATGATGCTTTACCAACCATAACATGGATATTACCATATTGGTCAGCTCTATATTCAACCATACCTTTTTTAACATCTTCTACAGCTCTAGCTGGATCTGTAGTAACTGTTCCAGTTTTAGGATTTGGCATTAAACCTCTAGGTCCTAAAACCTTACCAATCTTACCTAATAAAGGCATCATGTCTGGTGTAGCAATGATTACATCATATTCAAACCAGTTTTCTTTAGCGATTTTATCAATTAAATCTTGTTCACCAACAAAATCAGCACCAGCTTTTTTAGCAGCTTCTGCAGCAGAGCCCTTAGCTAAAACTAAGATTCTCTTATTCTTTCCATTACCATTTGGTAATACTAAAGAACCTCTTAATTGTTGGTCAGCCTTTTTAGTATCGATGTTAAGTTTCATAGCTAATTCGATAGAAGAATCAAATTTAGTTATAGAAGTCTTCTTAACTAATTCAACAGCTTCGTCTAAAGAATAAGCTTTATTTGCTTCAACTAATTTTGAAGCTTCCACATATTTCTTTCCTGACTTTCTCATCATTTTACCTCCAATCGTGGTTTATTAGCGGATTTTTATATTTAAATAATATTATAATTATTCTTCAGTAGACTCTTCGTCTTTCTTTTCAGTAGTTACTTCTACGTCAACACTTGTATCAGCAGCAGATGCTTCCATTGCTTCAAGTGCAGCTTCTCTTTTAGCAGCTTCTCTTTCTTCAGCGATAGCTTCTTTAGCTTGTTCAGCTAATTCAGCATCGTTAACACCTTTAACAGCAACACCCATGTTTCTTGCAGTTCCTTCAATGATTTTCATAGCAGCATCAATATCGTATGCATTTAAGTCAACCATTTTAGTTTCAGCAATTTTCTGAACGTCTTCTTTTGTTAAAGTTGCAACTATTTCGTTTGCTCCCTTTGAACTAGCCTTATTAATCTTAGCATATTGCTTAATTAATTTAGCAGCTGGTGGAGTCTTTAATACGAAATCGAATGACTTATCAGTATAAACTGTTAATTCAACTGGAATAACGTTACCCATTTTATCTCTAGTAGCATCATTGTACTTTTGACAAAAATCTTGAATGTTAATTCCTAATGGACCTACAGCAGTACCAACTGGTGGTGCTGGAGTAGCTTTACCAGCTTCGATTTGTAATTTTACTTTTCTAAAGATTTCTTTTGCCACGTAAAACACTTCCTTTCAGTTTTTTCGCGTTGTGGTCTAGGGCAAATCCGCATCTTCCCTCCCACAAGTAATACTAAATAAATAATTTAGCAATTAAGATAATAACATTAATATATGCAAATATCAAGTTTTTTTGATTATTTTATGCGGTTTTTACTTTGTTTGTATGCTGTTATCTCATCTTCTGTTTGTCTTTTAAGTTTAAATACTAACTCCCAGATATGGTTAACAGGAAATACACCAAAGTTATTAATCATAAAAAATAAATCATTCCAACACATATATAATTCTGGATCAATTTGTTCAATAACATGTAACATCTCATGACTACACTTGCCTAGATAAGCACCATTTTCTATCGTAGGAGAAGGATCTAAGTCTTGTTCTATTAGATCTTCCCTCTTAACTATATGATGATATGTAGGTTTATTATCATCTGTAATCATATACCCCATCCAATCATATCTAGGATTTATATTTTCATAGTAGATTTTTCTCATAGCCTTAAGAATTAATTGTTTTCGCTTATTATAATCCATATGTCTCATCTCAAGTTATTTATTCTACTACATATTATTTATTTGTGAAATAAAAAATAGAAGGTTATCCTTCTATTTATTGACGAACATTAACTTGGAATAATTCAACTTCAACTGGAGTTTCTTGTCCAAATAAGTCGATTAATACATTTAACTTGTTATTAGCAGTATCTACATTATCGATAACACCATACATACCTTTGAATGGTCCATCAATGATATCAACAGTTGTACCAGCTTTAAGTTCAGTATCAACATTAACTCTAGACATACCCATGCTAACAAGTATCTTATCTATTTCTTGAGGTGGAAGTGGTGTAGGTTTAGCACCTTTACCAGATGAACCAATGAATCCTGTTACACCTGGAGTATTACGTACGATATACCATGCTTCATCAGTCATAACCATTTCAACTAAGATATAACCTGGGAACATCTTTTTCTTCTTTTCCTTAGTTGTACCATCTTTAGTTGTTTCAATGATAGTTTCTTCAGGGATAACAATTCTATAGATATTATCTTCGAATCCCATTGAAGCAGCTCTCATTTCAAGTTTTTCTTTAACTTTTGCTTCATGACCTGAATAAGTATTAACTACATACCATAACTTTTCCATTTTTAAAATGCCCCTTTCAATAATGCAAATAATGCTGTTATTAAATAGAAGAAACCAGCAAAGAATAATACAAATACTAATACTGCAATTGAATATTTAGCTACTTCTTTAGCAGAAGGCCATCTAACAAGCTTCATTTCAGCTCTAACAGCTCCACCAAATGTGTCAGCAGAACCAACTTCAGCTCTAGCAATCTTAGCTTCTTTTATTTGCTTTTTGATTTCTTTTACTTTCTTCTTATCTTTATTTTTTTTAGCTTCATATTTTTCATCGATTAATTTGTCGATTTGTTCTTCATATTTTTCTCTTTCTTTAGCTAATTCTAACTTTCTAGCTTGTTTAGGAGATAATTTAACTTCCTTTTCAGCTTTCTTAGTTTCTTTTGTTTCTTCCTTAGTTACTTTAACTTCTTTTTCCTTTTTTGCCATTTTTACCACCCTACATATTTTATTGTATAAAAAAAACACTTCCGTGTACAAATTAAATATAACACAGAAATGCCTATAAATCAACATAAATCTTTAAGTTTCTTCCTTATGCGATATACATAATCATATATTTTTTTACTATTAATATTTAAAATTGATGCAATGTCATCATAAGAGAAGTTATGAAGTAATAATTTATATACCTCTAATTCTTGTGGAGATAATAATTCCTTGATCTTCTTTAATAGTTCTTTCTTTTCTTCTTCATCTTGAAGAATATCTTCAGGAGAAGATGAATCAGTGATAGTATCCATTAGAGATATATCATCACCTATTTGTTCATCAAGAGATATTACTTCTCTCATTATCTTCATCTTTTTAGTTGAATTCTTTTTTATATAGTTAGCTACTCTTCTTTCAACACATAATGATATAAATGTAGCTAAATTAGCTTCCTTTGAATCATTAAATGAATAAAGAGCATCCGAGAAACCTAATAAGGCTTCTTGTTGAAGTTCTTGCATATCAATAGATAAATAATATGCACTCTTTTTATACTTAGTAACTATAATATCTACGATATATTTATACTTATCATATAATATATCTCTAGCTTCTTCGGAATTATCTGATACATTATCAATTAATTCCCCATCTTGATAACCCATATTAATCTCCTATACCATATATTAATATGCCAGCAGCAACCGATGCATTAAGTGAATTAATTACACCTTTCATAGGTAATGAAATTATTTCATCTGCATTATCTCTAACTAAACGAGATAAACCAAATCCTTCAGAACCAATAACTAATACTTTCTTATCAGCATAATCAACCTTACGGTAATCTACTCCGTCTGCTTCAGCAGCATATACATAGAATCCCATATCTTTTAATTTATTCATAGTATTAACTAAATTAGTTACCATGATAATATTAACGTGATTTAATGCTCCTGTTGAAGTCTTCATAACTGTATCATTAACAACAACTGATCTATCTTTAGGTATTATTATATTTTTAATACCTCTAGTTTCACATGTTCTTATTATTGCTCCAAAATTATGTGGATCTTCAAGATGATCTAATATTAATACAAAATCATCATCTTCAGTAATAACTGATAAATCTCTATACTCATAATCATTGATATCAGCAATAATACCTTGATTATGAGGCATCATACGATCCATTTCTCTTTGATCTGTTGGAGTATAAGATATTTTATTTTCTTGGATAAATTTAACTACTTCTTTATCATTAAATTTATTTGAAATATATACCTTTCTTATATCCTTAGGATCTAATTCCTTAAAAACATTCTTTCCACATGTTCTCATTTTATTCACCCACTATTCTTTGTAATATTTCATAACATCTATCTTTGTTATCTTTATATAAATTTCCAATTAAACACTCAAGTCCTGTTGCCTTCTTATAAGTAACAATATCCGTTGTTTTACTAGGATGAGATGATGCATTTCTTCCTCGATTAACTATTTCTATTTCTTCTTCAGTCAAGAAATTATCATCTATTAATTGTTCTAGTATTCTTCTTTGTGATACTGCTGATACATATTTAATACTTTCATTTTGTAAATCTTTAACTTTGCATATACCCTTATTTATAAGATAATTTCTTATAAATAACTCATATACAGCATCACCTAGATACGCCATAACTAAGTTATTCATGCAACCACCGCTCTTAATATATCACTTTTATAATAAAAAGTAAAAAGGAAGTAGTTTTATCTACTTCCATATGTAGGTTCAGTATCTTCAACATATCCTCTAGTATAACCAGGGAACATTAATAAAGCTTCAGTTAGTTGTGCATCAAATTCCTTTTCCGCATAGTATCTTGCATCTGTTCCAACATCAGTTGATTTTAATATATAATCAGCACGAACTACTAAACTTTTATAATCATTTATAGTTGCAACTCTATCACCTAATAAAGCTCTTAGAAGGAAATTATTATATAATTCTCCTCCTGGTTCTTGTTCAGCTAATTCTATCTTAGCAATACAACTATTTAATTCATCTATCTTTTGATATACTGATAACTCATCAATATTCTTCATACGAATCTCCTAAAATCTAATTTCATCAATATTTGATGCGTCATTATATAAGTCTTCAAATTTACTCTTTCTTGATGTATAAGCCATTATACATAATCCTGAGATAAAGAAGATTACGGATATTATTTGAGCCATCTTGAAGCCACCTAACATAAGTGAATCAGTTCTTCCCATTTCAATAAAGAATCTAATTCCACCATAAGCTAGTAAATATAATCCAAGTGGTTGTCCTATCTTAACGTATTTTCCTCTTCTTATAAATGCTATTAATATAAACATTACTAAGCATATGATTGATTCGAATAAGAATGAAGGTGTATAAGTAACGCCATCTATTGTCATACCATTAATAATAAAATCAGGTATAAATATTCTTCTAAGAGTATCTGGATCAATTGCTGCTCCATGAGCTTCTTGATTAAAGAAGTTACCCCATCTACCAATTGCTTGGCTTAATAACATAGCTGGAGCTACAAAATCTAATATTCTAATAGTTTTAACTTTATATTTCTTACAATATAGAATTATTGTTACTAGACCTCCAAGTAAACCGCCATGAATAGCAAGTCCACCTTCCCATAACTTAACAATAGATAAAGGATCTGATTTGAATAAATCTAGATTAAATATTACATAATATAATCTTGCACATATTAGTCCTACTATAAAAGACCAGAACATCATATTAAATACAAAGTCTCCACGTATACCAAATCTTTTAGCTTCTCTATTAATAGTTATATAACCAAATATAACTGCTGCTAAAATAAATATTGAATACCATCTAATTTCGAATACACCAATTGTAAATGCTACTGGATTCATTATTTATCACTCATTTCTAATTTTTTATTTATTTGTTTTGTTTGTTCAAGCATCTCTGCTTTCCATATTAATGCTAAGTATTGCTTATACATGTTAATACTTACTAGAATTGTAACTACTAATGTAGTCAATATTATTAAAG
>JAIKYM010000109.1 GCA_024683115.1 Bacilli bacterium | reverse complement strand
CCTAAGAACTTCTTTTCGTATGATCTTATTTGAACTAACTTCATATTGAACTCATACATATTAATATACTTATATTTACCATTTATATATAAATGATTAATTATTTCTATTGTTTGTTTAATAGCTAATACTTCTGCATTTAATTCAGCAGGTAATACAGCATATAAATTAGTAGACATTGCAGCTTTTGCATATTTTAAAGCAGCCTCTTTATTTTCCTCATCTTCATAAGATGCTGCAGTTAAAGATTTACGTAATACATTCTTTAAGAATTCATCATCTGTATTATCTATAAGTTTGTATTGTTTTGCATGCATTACTTCATGAATAAGGGCATGTACGATATCTAAGTTTCTAATAATTATTTCATCATGCACATGAAAGATATCTAATAGATTAGTTGGTGTTGCTTTAACACCTTTTATAAAATCATTAGTTATATTTATTCTTTTATCAAAATATGAATAACTCATATTAACACGATAATCTTTACTATCTACATATTTTACTTCTTTAATATAATCACTTAATTCGTTGTAAATTATCAAAGACTTTAATAATTCATCGCAACCAATGGGATCTAATAGTTTGTTTTCTTTATTATATCTATTAAGTACAAAACTAATATAACTTATTACATCACTTTCTTTAATATCCATATATATCTACCCTATAATAATTATAACACAATAAAAAAGATATAACTTTTAAGTTATACCTTATTTACGTTTATTACGTTTTCCGAAATTACTAATTCCTTCAAATACATTTGCACCATGTGTATTAATAGCATCTTTTGCGAAATTGTCTAAAGTATTTGCAGGTGCACTGAATTTATCATATGCATCTAATACTTTATTAACAGGCTTCATAGCTTTATAATATGCTTTTTTTACCTTGTTAACTACTTTAAATAATCCGCCTCTTGTAGAAGAATATGTGCTTATTTGTGAATTAACAGCACATTCAACTCTTTTTAAAGCACTATACATATCTGTAGCAGGTGCTATTACAAGTGGATCTTTATAAGTTTTTTGTAATGCATCTATAGATGTTAAAGCTGTCTTAACTCTTCCTTGTAAAGATGTTAAAGCAGGTATATTTCCTGTTCCTTCTAGTGAATTATATTCACTAACCATAGAGTTAATATCTATTAAAGATACTCTACTCCATACATCTTTAAAATCTTTTAATTTACAACTATCAGTAATAGCTGATCTATATGAAATTTCACTTCCTATTGATAATCTTGGCAATGCCATATTATAACCCCCTCATATATACACATTATAACATTTTTAGCCTTATTTTTCAAATTTGGTAGTTCTTACTTTGCTTGGTCCAACTTGTGTTGTAGCATCTTGATATACCTTATATGCTTTATTATATATATCTTTTACTTCTAGTTCTGTCATGCCTAACAAACTAGCTATTTCAGATAAAGAATGTTGCCTATCACCTTTAGCTCCACTTATAAGGGCCATTACAAAAGAAGTTTGTTCATCTAGTTTATCTTTAATAACTTCATACATATTAACAGTAAATGCATTAATTATAGTTGGTTTAGGTTGTTCTTCAACTTTAACTTTCTTTTTTCTAGCCATACTTCTAAAGTTAGATCTAACACTACTAACTATTTTTTTCATGTCTTCTCTACTAACTTCTTCTTTATTTGTTTCTACACTAGTTTCTTGACACTTAGTTATTTCATCTAATTGTTTTTGTAATGCTTCAGTTTTAATCTTTTCTAGTAATTGTTTTCTTTGTTGTGCTTCTTGTTGTTTCTTTTTAGCCTCATCAATTTGTTTAGCTTTTCTAGATATTTTATTTTTATCTATTACAATGCTAGGTCTTTCATCATTAAAAATTTTATTATACTTAGGATTATTTGTAGATATATCTATGTAATCTCTCATAGACATTCTAAATGATCTATTATTAAATAATTTTCTTAAAGCAGCTCCTTCGATTTGTCTTATTCTTTCACGAGTAACATGTAATAATTGTCCAACTTCTTCTAGAGTTCTTGCTTGTCCATCTTTAATACCAAATCTTAACTCTAATACTCTTAGTTCTCTTGGTTTAATAATACCAGATGAAATAGCATTTCTTACATCCTCTACCATCTTATTATTTATGAATATTGCTTCTGCATTATCCTTATCATCTGATATGAAATCTCCTAATTCATCGCCATCTTCTTCATCACTAATAAGTTTATTTAAAGGAATAGTATCAACAGCTAATTTAGATAAGTTTTCAACTGTTTTTTCATTAAAACCTGTTGTTTTCATCAATTCTTCAGTAGTTGGTGTTCTTCCATATAAAGATGATAATTCTTCTTTTGCTCTATTAAACTTAGATAATTTTTGAGACATATGAACTGGTAATCTAATATTTCTACTATCATTATCAATTGAACGAGAAATATATTGTCTTATCCAATGAGTTGCATATGTAGAAAATCTAAAACCTTTTCTTACATCAAACCTATCAACAGCAACCATTAAACCCATATTCCCTTCTTGAACTAAATCAAGGAATTTAACTCCACTGCATCTATATCTATTAGCCATCTTTAATACAAGTCTAAGATTATGTGCAGCCAAAGTTTTTTTAGCTTCTTCATCTCCATCTAATATTCTATATCCTAAATCTCTTTCTTCCTCATAAGATAAAAGTTTAAGTCTATAAACTTCTCTACAATATTGAGCTTCTGAATCTAAATCCTTACCATCGTCAGAACTTACTTCTTCAATATCATAATTAATTTCAATACCATTTAAATCAGCACATACTTCAACAAGAGTAATAATATTATTATCATCTAAACTATCAGTATATCTACCACTTTCAATATCTTTAATATACTTTTTAAAAATAACATCAAAATAATTCTTAACAATTTCATTCTTATCTACTAAATACTTACAAACATCAACAGATAAAATAATACTATATGCATTTATAAATTTAGATAACTTTTCAAGTTCACCACGCATTTTAGTAGGATCACTTGTAGCCGTTAAATTCATAACTATAAAATTATTAATTATTGAACATAAAGCTTCAGAATCTAACGAAGATAAATACTCTTTAACATAATCTAATAATACTTTATTAACTTTTTTAACAATATTATTACCTTCTGCTTGTTCAGCTTCAGGTGCTATTTTATCTCTTAACAAACTATTAAATTTATCGTAATCCAAAGCAAGAAAACTATATTTATCATATAGTTTATCAGAATAGCTATTAATATAATCAATAGCGGATGTAAATTGTAACCCATTATTTCCCTTTTTCATACCGCTTATTATACACCATAAAATAAAAAATAGAAGACTATTTATCTTCTATTTTATAAAATTCACGTATTTTTTCATCAATTTCAGCTGCAATATCAGGATTATTCTTTAAGAATATCTTAGTGTTCTCTTTTCCCTGGCCAATTTTCTCACTATTATATGAATACCAAGCACCAGATTTCTCAAGTACACCAATCTCTGCACCTAAGTCTACAAGTTCTCCCTCATAAGATACACCTTCGCCATACATAACATCTACTGTTGCTGTTTTGAAAGGAGGTGCAACTTTATTTTTAACAACCTTAATTGTAGTTTTATTACCAATTACAGAATCACCCATCTTAATTTGTTCGCCACGTCTTACATCAAGTCTAATAGATGCATAGAACTTTAATGCACGACCACCTGTTGTAGTTTCAGGATTCCCAAACATAATACCAACTTTTTCTCTTAATTGATTAATGAATATTGCAATAGTATTTGTTTTATTAATTATACCAGCTAACTTTCTTAATGCTTGAGACATTAATCTTGCTTGAAGACCTACATGAGAGTCACCCATTTCTCCTTCAATTTCTGCTTGAGGTACTAATGCAGCAACTGAATCAATTACAACTATTTGTACTGCACCAGATCTAACTAATGCTTCACATATTTCTAAAGCTTGTTCTCCTGTATCAGGTTGAGATAATAATAATTCATCTAGATTAACTCCTAAAGCTTTAGCATAAACAGGATCTAAAGCATGCTCTGCATCAATAAATGCTGCTCTTCCACCTTGCTTTTGTACTTCTGCAACAGCTTGTAATGCTATAGTTGTTTTACCAGATGATTCTGGTCCAAATACTTCTATAATTCTTCCTTTTGGAAAACCTCCAACACCTAATGCTATATCTAAACTTAATGAACCAGTTGGAACTGCTTCAACTTCTACTTTTGTATCTTCAGAAAGCTTCATGATTGAACCTTTACCAAATTGTTTTTCTATTTCAGCCATTACCTCTTCTAATGTTTTATCGCTTGTTTCTGTTTTCTTTGTCATGTTGTTTTCTCCTTACTTTAATATCATTTTATTATTACTAAAAATAAAAGTCAATAGTTTTTTGCGAACATTTGTATTATTAATTGTTTTACCCAAGTTATTCTTACTAAATAAATTATAACATATTTAATAACTATATCAATTAGAAGGAATACTACCCTCTAATATATATATACAACAAAGAATATCCAAATCTCGAATTTTACAAATAAAAAAAGAGAATTTCTTCTCTTTTATAACCAAACACCATAGATTACACCGAACATTGCAAGTAGAAATCCAGCTACCCAGAATATTTTAACAATATCTGTTTCTTCCCAACCTAATTCTTCAAAATGATGATGTAATGGAGCTTTTAAGAATACTTTTTTATTAAACTTTCTTATAGCTATTATTTGAATTAAACTTGATAAAGTTTCAACAACGAATACTCCACCAATTAATGCAAGTGATAACTCATGGTGAGTTAATATTGCAATACTTGCTAATGCCCCACCTAATGCTAAAGAACCAGTATCACCCATAAATACTTTAGCAGGATGTGAATTGAATAATAAGAATGCTAATATAGATCCTACTAATGAGAATGAAAATATAGCCATTGTGTCATATCCAACAATCCATGTAGAACCATAAGCTATAACACCATATGCAAGGAATGCCATTACTGATAATCCTCCACATAATCCATCTAATCCATCAGCTATATTAACAGCATTTGTAGTTCCTACAAGCAAGAATAATACGAATACTGCATATGCCCAGCCCATTTCAAAATGAACTCCTAGTAATGAAACATCTAATGAAGAAGTTCCACCATTTTTAATATAAATAACAGTAAATGCTATTGCTAATATTACTTGGAAAAATAACTTTCCTAATGTAGGTAATCCTTTGTTATTATGATATTTAATCTTTAAATAATCATCAATAAATCCTAAAATACCATACGCTACAAATACCATTAATACTATTGTTAAGTTATGATTCCATTCAATAGAACCTCTTAAACATAATATTATAGATATCAATATAGGTGGTATTATAAATATTATTCCACCTAATGTAGGTGTTCCATTCTTTAATTGATGTCTTTTATTAATTAATTTTGATACTGTTTGTCTAGCATTCATCTTTCTTAAGAAAGGTAAAGCTATCAAACCAACAACTATACCTATTACTAAACCTAATGTAATACTAAGTATAGACTTTGCTAAAATAAGCATACTATTTCATCTCCTATACATATATTTTAACATAATGGCGTAATTTAGATATATGAATTGTTATAATTTTACATAAAAAAGAAAAGATATTATCTTTTCTTTTCAATATTATTTTCAGCAACAAATCTTGATTTAAATGATCTGATTACTCTGTAGAATGCATATCCTACTAATGATAATCCTAAACCAGATGCAGCAGCAGCTCCTGTACTTGCTTGTGATTCATCACCAGTTTTTGGTACTGGTACTGGAGTTGGAGTTGGAGTTGGAGTTGGTGTTGGAGTTGGAGTAGTCTTTCTATCAACTTCATCTTCTAATCCAGGTTGAGGATGTTCATCCCCAGGAGCTGGTGTAGTATGTTCCCAATCTGTTCCTTCAGGTTTGATTGTAGGTAATACTTCAGAATTTCCACCTTGTGAATTATCAACATGTGCATTAGCATCTTGAGGTGCAGGAGTTTGTCCTCCAGCAGCTTGATTGTCTAAATTATCTTGTTGATGAGCAGCATTTTCTTCTTCACTTATTTGTTCATAAGTAGCTGATCCTTCATGTTCCCAACCATCATCTTCTTTTAATTCAGCATGAACTACATTGCCATTTAACATAACAGCAAACATTACAGCTCCTAATAATGATTTAACTTTTGTACTTTTTTTCATATATCAACACTTCCCTATCTTTCTATCTATGCAATGCAAAAGAATTATCTTCTACATAATAGCCATTTTCATCATCGGCATGTTCTCTAACTTTAATCTTACCTGAGATTTTACCGATTAATTGTATTCTTGCGTTATCAAAATCATAAACACAAGTTACCAAACTTATATATTTATCATTTTCATTTGGTACGAAACCATCTAATGAATACCAATTATTTTCTCTAGCTTCATCAATGATTCCTTGAACATACTCTACTTTTTCTTGAGGATTTTCAAAATCTCCTGGATGTAATAATTGTGAATCTTTTCCACTTATTACTCTTGAAGCTATGAAATGAACCATATAACCATAACCATCATCAGTATAAATAATACCGTATCTTGGTAACTTGTCTGAATCATTTTTCCATTGAGCTATGTCATGGAACATTGATCCATCTTTCATATTGTGACCATATATAACTGTATTATCATCTACTATGTCAAAATGATTGTTTAATCCATCATTTTGAACATCCATATAAATTGTACCTTTTATATTTTCAGTACCACCTAAATTATGATGTAAATAATACTCATTCATATATTGTTCTTCTGGTTTACCACTACTATCAATACTTGATCTAATACCTTCAACATCATCTATTTTATCTAAACTTGGTAACGCAACTGGATAATTAATATTTGTTCCAGGAATACATAACCATGCAAGATTATCTGATAATGCTGGATTTAATGATTTTAGGTATTCAGGAGTAATAGTTTCATCAAACGAATACTCATCAGCATCATAGTAATCCGTAATTATTGATTCATATTCATCTTCTTCAATAATTACATCAGGTAGATCCAATATAGTCTCTATTAACGTAGGTGCTGGTCTTTCTTGCTTTCTTCCATTATCAACTATTACTTCGCTATTGTTTTGAGCTTGAAGTTTTAATTCAAAATCTTCATAATCAGCATACATTTGCTTAACCTCATTAACAATATCATCTGCTACACCAGTTTTCTTAATTGTGTATCCTGTAATCGATGCAATTAATAGGAACCACAATAATGGTTTTGCAAATACTTTGAAATTAGATTTCTTTGAAGCTTTCTTTTTATAAGAAGATTCTTTAGATTTAGTAACTTTATAAGCTTTTTTCTTTTCAGCTTCAAGTTTCTTTAATCTTTTTTCTTGAGCTTTTTGCTCTCTAAGTTTTGCTTTCTCTTCTTCAGCTAGAATTCTTTTTCTTTCAGCTTCAAGTTCTTTTTCTCTAAGTTCTTGAACTTTTTGTTTTCTGATTCTTGCTTTTTCTTCCTCAGCTAAAAGTCTTTGTTTTTCTGCTGCAAGTTCTCTTAATTTAGTTTCTTGAGCTTTCATTTTCTTAATCTTAGCTTTTTCTTCTTCAGCTCTTAATCTTTCAGCTTCCTTAGCTTTAGCTCTTTCAAGATCAGCTTGTTGTCTAGCTTTGACTTTTTCTTCCAAAACTTTTCTTCTAGCTTCTTCTTTAGCTTCTTGAGCTCTTCGCTTAACTTGTTCTTTAGCTTCACGAACCATCGCATCATGTTTAGCTCTTAGAATTCTTTCTTCTTCCTTTTTAGCTAACTCTTTTTGTCTTTCTGCTTCTTTGGCTTCCTCGTAACGCTTTTTAGTTTCTTCACGAGCTCTTTTAATATCTTCTCTCTTACTATCCTTTAGACTACTATCATTAGACTTTTTAGAGCTTTCACTCTTTTTAGCCCCTTGATTTCTATCTTTTTCTATGTCCAATAAGGGAGAATAAATAAAATTTAAAACGTCAGTTGAAGTTTGTGGATTAAAATCTCTAATATCCGCCATATCAACCACTTCCCTTTTATTCCCCTATTCAAGAAATCATGTGATATCATTCCTTGAATTGCGTCCTATAATACCACTTTTAGGCATTACTGTCAAATTAAAAGCAGGTCTAAAACCTGCTATTTTCTATCTATTTTTCTTTAATTCTGCTACTTTTTGTTTGATTAATAATACAGCTTCCATTGGCCCTTTCATATCTTTTAACAATAATAAAGCATCTTGTAGTTTATCTAAATCACTATTATTACGTTCTATTTCTCTATTTAAGGCTTCATAATCAAAATCAGGAACTCTATTGTCTTCAAGATATGAATCAATATAATTTCTTATATCTTTAAGTAAATATAGTTTATCTTTATATTCATCTAATAATTCTATTCCATAGTAACCAGACATCATATATTTATATGGATCATCAAATTGCATATCTATCACCTACAACTAATTATACATAAGAAAAATAGGTATTTCTACCTATTTTTTGATAACAAATTGATTATTTTCAACATCAATAGTTAATTTATCACCTTCATGAATACGTTCTTGTAATAATTCTTCAGCTATTAATGTTTCAATATGTTTAGTTACATATCTTTTAATTGGTCTAGCACCAAATTCTTTATCATATGATTCATCTATAATATAATTCTTAGCTCTATCAGTTAATTCAATATGTAATTTAACATTATCTAGATGATAATTAACTACATCTATAATTCTATCTAATACTTTATAAACAACTTCTTTAGATAATGAATTAAATATAACTATTTCATCTATTCTATTAATTAATTCAGGTCTAAACTTAGTTTTTAAGATATCCATCACTAATTCATTACGATTAGGATCATCATTGTGATCTAAGATTATTTCAGAACCTAAGTTAGATGTCATGATAACTATTGTATTCTTAAAATCAATTAATCTACCAGTTGAATCAGTAATTCTACCATCATCAAGTATTTGAAGTAAAATATTAAATACATCATGATGGGCTTTTTCAATTTCATCAAATAGAATAATAGAATAAGGATTACGTCTAACCTTTTCAGTTAATTGTCCGCCCTCATCGTATCCTACATATCCAGGAGGCGCACCAATTAATTTAGCCACACTATGTGATTCCATATATTCACTCATATCAATTCTAATAATATGAGATTCACTATCGAATAGTGCTTCAGCTAATGCTTTAGCAAGCTCAGTTTTACCTACACCAGTAGGACCTAAGAATAAGAAAGAACCAATTGGTTTATTTTCATCCTTTATTCCTGCACGTTGTCTAATAATTGCATCAGAAACAAGCTCTACAGCCTCATCCTGACCAATTACTCGCTCTTTTAAAGTATCATTCAATGATAATATCTTTTCTCTTTCGCCTTGCATTAGCTTAGAAATAGGTATATTAGTCCATTTTGATACAACAGTAGCGACATCATTATCAGAAACAGATTCTGATAAAATGTGATCTTCCTTAGACATCTCTTGATAATTTTTAATTTTAGCTTCTATTGAAGGTATAACTGAATATTGTAACTCAGAAGCTTTTTTATAGTTACCTTCGTTAAATGCTTTTTCAAGCTGGAACTTTTTATCATCAAGTTCCTTCTTTAATTCCTTATAATTTTGTAATTCAGCTTTTTCGTTAGTCCATTTGTCAGTTAATTTCTTAGCCTCATCCTCCAAATTCTTAAGTTCATTTTTAATAACCTCAAGACGTTTGATAGAAGCAGGATCTGATTCCTTCTTTAAAGCCATTTCTTCAATTTTTAGCTGTGCAATCTTTCTATCAGCATCATCAAGCTCAGCTGGCTTTGAATCTATTTCCATACGAATAGATGCACAAGCCTCGTCAATTAAATCAATAGCCTTATCAGGTAAAAATCTATCTGTTATATATCTATTAGATAAGGTAGCAGCAGCAACAATTGCCTGGTCTTGAATTGTTACACCATGATGAAGCTCAAATCTTTCCTTTATACCACGTAAAATTGAAATAGTATCCTCAACTGTAGGCTCTGAAACTAAAACCTTTTGGAAACGTCTTTCTAGAGCAGAGTCCTTTTCAATATACTCTCTATATTCCTTAAGAGTAGTAGCACCAATACAATGAAGTTCACCACGTGCAAGCATAGGCTTTAACATGTTAGAAGCATCTAGTGCACCATCAGATTTACCAGCACCAACTATTAAGTGAATTTCATCAATAAACATTATAATGTTACCATCAGATTCCTTAACCTTATTTAATACGGCCTTTAATCTTTCCTCAAATTCACCACGATATTTAGCACCAGCAACTAACGCACCCATATCTAATTCAAAGATACTTTTATCCTTTAAAGAAGTAGGTACATCATTGGCAACAATACGTCTAGCAAGTCCTTCGATAATAGCTGTCTTACCAACACCTGGTTCACCTATTAATACGGGGTTATTCTTAGTTTTACGAGATAGAATCTTAATAATACGTCTAATTTCCTCATCTCTACCAATAACAGGGTCAATCTTGCCATCTCTAGCAAGCTTAACGACATCTCTACCATATTTTTCTAGTACATTTTCATTTTCGTTTTGATAATCATTCATCATATTTCTCAACTCCTTTTTGTAGCATATTATTCAAACTACAATTTAATTATATCATTTAAATTAGCACTGTCAATAGTAGAGTGCTAAAAAAATTAAAATGAGAATAAATCATTTGACTTATACATACCTATTTGATAAAATAATTGTGTTGCAAGGATATGGCCCTGTAGCCAAGTGGTAAGGCACGGCACTGCAACTGCCTGATCGCTGGTTCGAATCCGGTCGGGGCCTCCATTAAAGAACAATAGGTTTAATACCGTTTGGTGTTAAACCTTTTTTCTTTATGTGAAATCAAAAAATGGCTTAATAGAGCCAATTTCATTATTTTTAATACTGTTCCTAATATTACTTTGTATTAATTAACTAGTCTTTTATTAATAAGGCGCAAGTAGTACTCGGACATTTTTCTTGTATTAGAGACATTTTTCTGGGTAGTAGGGACATTTTTCCTATACTCGGACATTATTCTTTGTTATTTTAAAAATAAATAGCTTAGTTATGCTGTTTTAATACT
>JAIKYM010000101.1 GCA_024683115.1 Bacilli bacterium | reverse complement strand
ATTATCATATATTAAATAGATAATTCCATCGAAAGATAATCTATCAATATCTGTGAATGCTTCTTTATTAAATATAAATAATGTATCTAATACTTCAGTCATATCAAAGTCATATTCTTTAATATAGTATTCTAATAATACTTTATGCATAACATCTACTAAAGGATATTCATTAACATATTTATTTGAATAAGTATCATCATTAGCTAACTTATTGCATAATGATTGAACAAATGGTAAATCATCAG
Organism: Bacilli bacterium; assembly: GCA_024683115.1. Lineage (GTDB taxonomy): Bacteria > Bacillota_I > Bacilli_A > RF39 > UBA660 > UBA6985. The sequence continues at coordinate 2,370 of JAIKYM010000101.1, read as the reverse complement.
GAGTAATAGGGGTATTCTCAACAAAATTACATAAATCTTTTAAATTAAGTATTCTTCCATCTTTTGTTTCTATATGAAAATCTTTATAATTAGTTGCCATCTCTACACTCCTTTCTTTGCTCTTCTATTATTTGCAGATACATTTAATGTTAAACCTAATAATATAAATAGATTGAATAGGAATGATCCACCATAAGATAAGAATGGTAATGGAACACCTGTTAATGGTAATAATGCTAATACACCTAATAGATTAACTAGAATATGTAATAATATATACATAAATGTTCCAAAGGCTATTATGGAATCCTGTAGATTTGTTGCATTACGAGCTATTACTAATATCTTAAATAATAAGAATAAATATGCTAGTAATACAGCTACAGCACCAATTACACCTATTTCTTCAACAACTATTGGGAAAACAAAATCTGTAAATGCTTCAGGTAGATATAAGAACTTTTGTGTACTATTACCTAATCCTCTACCAAACATACCACCATTATTGATAGCTATATATGCATTACATACTTGATATCCAGTTTTAATTAAACTACGAGAGCAAGGATTAGTAAATGCAAATCTACCCAATTGTCTAGATGTAGATTCTTTAGCTATAAACTTAGGTTGTAATAAATAAATACCAACTATGCCTACTATGGCAAGTATAAATATAACGTATTTAGAAATCTTAATATATTTATCTTTAATAGGTAATGTTAAGAATATAAACATTACTAAAAAGCCAATTATTGCTGCCGTACCAAAGTCTGGTTCTAACATAACGAAACCTATAATTACCATAGAAACAATAACCGGTAACAATAACCAAAAATAATTCTTATAATGTTTTGTTGTTCCATATATTATTGCTAACGCTACTATAATATATGTTTTAAAGAATTCAGATGGTTGTAACGAAAATATATTACCTGACATCCACGAATTCGAACCATTTATAACATTCTTTTTAATAAGCAAATAAGTAATTAAGCCAAATACAATTAACAATCCTACAAATGTTAATATTTTTGATATCCACGTTGGAAATTTTGGTTTAACAGCTAATACAAGCATCACTATTATACCTGCAATAGTAACAACTAATTGCTTAAAAAAGAAATATGTTGGTTGATAATGATAATGTAATACAGCTGGAATATTTGAAGATGAAAAAACTACAACAAGTCCAAATGCTGCAAATAAGATAATAAATACTAATAGAATTTTATCCATATTCTTTAAGTTGTTACCAATTTGTCTCAAAATATTCTTCATATTATCACTATTCTACCTATAATAATTTTAACATAAAAAAACATATTCATTTGAATATGCTTTATTATTCTTGTTAATTTAATGTAAATTAATTTCCAAGTGGAGTTCCAGTTGCATCTGTATTGATAGAACCAGTTAAAATTAAGATACCTTCAATTAATCCCCAAATACCTGAAATTACTCCCAAGATACCACAAGATAGTAATGTCATAAGTAATTGAGCAATTGCTTTACCAGTATATCCTAAGTAGAAATTATGAATTCCTAAAGATCCTAAAAGGATGCCTAAAACACCGGCAGCAATTCTAGACTTTTGTCCAGGAACTGCACCTGTGTATGATTGATTTGTTTGATATGTTTGATTTGTTTGAGTATATCCTGATCCAACAACATTACCACAGTTCATGCAAGTTGATTGTCCATCTTCTACTTTTTGTCCACAATTAGTACAAAATCTAGCCATTTAATTTTCCTTCTTTCTATATTAGATTATATCTTAAACATAGCTTTTATTCAATCTATTTGCTATTTTATCTATCAATCTGTTAAACAAACTGACAACTGCTACAGCTATAAATGGAGATAAAATTGGATTAATAAAATAGAATCCAAAAGTTAATACCCCAACTAATATGCCAAATATTACTCCACCTGTTGCTGTATAAGATGATGTAATATAATCTGTAGCAATATAAGTATATACAAATAATATATTATTAGTTAATAGTAATGCTCCTAATGTATTTTTAGATACTATTGAATATGCACCAAATAATACTATTGCTGTTACCATAGATGATATTGTTATATATGATTTATTATTATTTGATACGGAAATGCCTAACATAGAAACTATTAATAGAATAATATGAGTTGATGCGATACCGCCTGTACCTCTACCAACCATATAATCCATAAAGTCTAGTGAGAATGCTCTAGATGTTTCATAGTTATTCGCAAAAGAATATTCTTTAAATAAATACATTTGTAACACATATATAATTATAAATACTATAGCCATTACATTAACTCTTTTTCTAATAAACTTTGAAACAAATAATAAAACAAATGTAGTTACTGAAAATAATAGTA
>JAIKYM010000072.1 GCA_024683115.1 Bacilli bacterium | reverse complement strand
GCTAATACATTTAATAAATTAAATAGTTTATTTGAGTTTAAAGTTAAAAATGGTTACATATATCCATATTCTAATAAAGCTGCAACTGTAAGAGATATTCTCTTAGATGAATGCAATAGATTAGGTGTTGAAATAATAACTAATTATACTGTTACATCGATTAAAAAGAATGATTCATTTATTATTAATGATGACATTACTTGTGATAAGTTAATTATATCTACAGGTGGTAAATCAATGCCTGTAACAGGTTCAGATGGTTCTTTATATAATATATTAGCTGATTTAGGTCATGAAATAATTGATCCTCTTCCATCTTTAGTTCCTTTGTATGCAAGTGAACCATATTTAAATAAATGGAATGGTATTAGATGTGATGCTAAAGTTACATCAATTATTGACGGCGTGCCTACAAGATCAGAACAAGGTGAAATACAATTAACTGACAACGGATTATCAGGTATTTGTATATTTAATATTTCTAGTGAAATAGTTAAAGCTTTAAATAATAATAAAAATGTATCAGTAGAAATTAATTTTATTAATATAGATAATCCTATTGAATACTTATTAAGTAAATATTCTGATCTTACTTTAAATGAAGTTCTATTAAGATTTTTTGATAAAAAACTTATTAAGATCATCTTAGATAAATGTGATATTAATCCTGAGGCTTATATGAAATCACTTACTTCTAAAGAATTAAGCAGATTAGAGAAGTATTTAACTAAATTTAATATAAATATCATAGGATATGGAGATTTTCCTAAATCAGAAGTTACACAAGGTGGAGTATCATTAACAAATGTTAATCCTGATACATTAGAATCTAATATAGTTAAAGATTTATATTTGATTGGTGAAGTTTTAGATATAGATGGTTTATGTGGAGGATACAATCTAGGCTTTGCTTGGATGAGTGCATATAAAGTAGGAGTATCTATATGATTAGGGTTAAAAATATAAAAATAAGTATTAATGATAATTCTGAAGAACATATTCTTAATAAAGTTAGTAAATTATTAAAAACTAATATAAATAATTATAAAATAGTAAAAAGATCAATTGATGCAAGAGATGGTAATAATATCTTATACATATATACTTTAGATGTTGAAGTTAAAGATGAATTAAAAATAGTGTTAAATGATAACATATCTATTGCTCCAGATGAAACATATGTATTCAATTCATTTGGTAATATTAATATTAACTACAGACCAATTGTAATTGGAGCTGGGCCAGCAGGTCTATTCTGTGCATACATTTTAGCTGAATATGGTTATAAGCCTATTGTTTTTGAAAGAGGAGAAGATGTAGATAACAGAATTAAATCTGTTGATGAATTCTTTAAGAATAATAAGTTAAATACCGAATCAAATATTCAATTTGGTGAAGGTGGAGCAGGTACTTTTTCAGATGGAAAATTAAATACATTGATTAAAGATGTAAATAATCGTATGAAAAAAGTATTTGATATATTTGTTCAAAATGGAGCGCCAGAAGACATAATGTATGATAATCATCCACATGTAGGGACAGATATCTTAAGAAAAGTTATTAAAAATATACGTAATAAAATAATAGATATGGGTGGAGAATTTAAGTTTAATTCATGTCTTACAAATATTATTATTAAAGATAATATGGTTAAATCAATTGTAATTAATGATAAAGATAAATATCCAACTGATGTATTATTTTTATGTATAGGGCATTCGGCAAGAGATACTTTTAAAATGCTAAATAAGAATAATATAAATATGGAATCAAAGAGTTTTGCTGTAGGATTAAGAGTAATTCATAAACAAGAATTAATTGATAACGCTTTATATCATGGACATCAAGATATACTTGGACATGCACCGTATAAACTTACTTATACTACAAGAAGTGGAAAAGGAGTATACTCATTCTGTATGTGCCCTGGTGGATATGTAATAAATTCATCAAGTGTTAATAATAGATTAGTAGTAAATGGTATGAGTAATCGTGATCGAAATTCTGGATATGCTAACTCTGCTATTGTTGTAACCGTTAATAAAGATGATTTTGGTGAAGACTTATTTGCAGGAATGCGTTTCCAAGAACAGTTAGAAGAAAAAACTTATAATATTGGAAAAGGTTCAATACCCACTCAATATTTAGGTGATTTTATCTATAATCTTAAAACTGAAGACCTACCTGATGATTTACCAATACTATCATCATATGTAGGTGCTAACCTTAATGAAGTATTACCAATTAATATATCTAGTTCAATTAAAGAGGCTTTTATTGATTATGGTAATAAGATTAAAGACTTTAATGATAATAAAACAGTTTTATGTGGAACAGAAACAAGAACATCATCTCCAATTAGAATAGTAAGAAATGACGATGGTGTATCTAATATAATCGGCTTATATCCATGCGGTGAGGGTGCTGGTTATGCTGGTGGTATAACTAGTGCTGCTGTGGATGGTATTAAACAAGCCGAGAATATGATGAAAATTTACAAAAAAATGTAGTGTATATTTGACATCAAGACAATGTATATGCTTGTTAAAATGTAGTAAATGTTTTATTGTTAAGCAATAATTTTGTTTGAATATAACCAAAAATAATGATATAATCTAACTGATTCAACAAGTTGTTGTTTATTTGTGTGTTTTAGTTTGCTATAATACACGTAAGATAGGGAGTGTAATAATGATAGTTGTAAAAGTTATTTATTATATATTAACTGTAGTATCACTTGCATACATTTTATATTTTGGTTTAACAGGTTTATTTGCCTTTAAGAAAAGTAAGACAAGAATAAAGAAGTTTAGTGATAAAACTAAATTTGCTATTTTAATAGCTGCTCGTAATGAAGCTAATGTAGTAGGTAATTTAGTTAAGTCATTAGTTAATCAAAAATATGATAGTAATTTATATGATGTATATGTATTACCTAATAATTGCTCTGATAATACTGCTGATGCAGCTAGAGAGGCAGGAGCTAAGGTTTTGGACGTAACTGTTCCTGTTAAGTGTAAGGGTGATGTATTAAAATTTGCTTTTGCTCAATTAGAGAAAAAAGATTATGATGCATATATGGTATTTGATGCTGATAATGTTGTTCATCCAGATTTTCTACATCATATGAATAATATTTATCAATCAGGTTATGTATGTGCACAAGGTAGAAAAGATTCCAAGAATATGTATGATAATTGGGTATCATGCTCATATTCATTATTCTATTCAATTCAAAATCTATTCTTCAATAAAGCTAGAACTAATGTAAGAATGAGTGCTACTATAAATGGTACTGGTTTCATGATTTCTAAAAAATTTATTGATGAAGTAGGTTTTAATCCAACTACTGTAACTGAGGATATTGAATTATCTATTTGGTGTATTTTAAATGATGTACCTGTTATTTATACAGATGATGCAATCACTTACGATGAACAACCAACTGGATTTGGTGATTCAATTAAACAAAGAACTAGATGGTCTGTTGGTATTATCCAATGTTGTAAAAAGTATAACAAAGCTTTATTTAAGAAGGCTATAAAAGATAGAGATAAGAGTGCTATGGATAAAGTATTATTTAATATAGCTCCATATACTCAAATTATTTCATTAATTCCATTTGCTTTATTGGCTGTAATGAATATTAGATCATTCAGTGATATTGGTTGGGCTCTATTAACATTTGATTATACTACTTTAATAGCTGGTTACTTTATTTCATTAGCTATTTCAGTATATACATTACAAT
>JAIKYM010000067.1 GCA_024683115.1 Bacilli bacterium | reverse complement strand
TACTTTATTACCTTTTTTATCATATAGTCTTATTTTACCTGCAGCCTTACCAACATAGTTATCTACAAGAATAATATTATGGTCAGTTATCATGATGTAATAGTCACTTAGATGAGTATAATAATCATCTTCTTCTTTATCATATGTATAAAGTGGTAAAGTTGCTTCATCAGTTGTTAATAGAGCTGAACCACTTAAACATTTATCATCTTTATAACTTGTACAATTAAAGTTGAATTTAGCACCCGAATAATATGTTTCTATTTTATAATTACTTATTAATTCTTTACCATATAAAACATCAGCTAAAGATGCATTAAAGTTTTTAACAGTTATGGAAGTATTCCCCTCTTGATTTGGTAATTCATCTACCTTTTGAACAGTTTTTGTAGTATTATTAGCATTATTTAAATTATTAACTTTTGCTCTTTGTAATTTAGAAGAATAATTTAATAACGCAAACATAACTATGATACTAACTACTAGAATAAATATAGCAAATTTAGTACCCATTCCTAATTTATTCCCCTTCATATTATCACCAACTTAAGTATATCATATTTTATAAAAAAAGAACTCTACTTTTAAGTAGAATTCTTTATTACTTTTCTTTAGATTCTTTTTTATCTTCTTTTTCTTCTTTATTAGATAACTTACCATTTGCTACTAATTCTTCAATTTCTTCTTTAGTAATAGTTTCTTTATCACATAAAGTATCAGCAATTAAGTTAACTAACTTTTCATTTTCTTTAAGAATCTTTGTTGTTTCTTTATAACATTGATTAATAATCTTTTGAACTTCTTTATCAATCTCTAATGCAACTGCATCTGAGAAATCTCTATTCTTATTATAATCTCTACCTAAGAATACACCTTCAGATTGTTCTTCTAATTCTACAGGTCCAAGGTCTGACATACCATATCTTGTAACCATTGATCTAGCTATCTTAGTAGCCTTAGAGAAATCATCTGATGCTCCAGTAGTAATTTCACCTAAGAATAATTGTTCTGCTACACGTCCACCTAGTAAACCAGTAATACGAGCAAGTAATTCATCTTTAGTTGTTACAACCATCTTTTCTTCAGGAGGTAACATCATTGTATAACCACCAGCTTGTCCACGTGGAATAATAGTAATCTTATGAACATCTTCAGCATCTGGAAGTTTTAATCCAACTACAGCATGTCCAGCTTCATGAATAGCTACTAATCTCTTCTCTTTATCAGAGTATTTACGAGAAGTCTTAGCAGGTCCCATTAGAACTCTATCTGTTGCTTCATCAATTTCTTCCATGCCAATTGATTCTTTATTACGTCTAACAGCAAGTAATGCTGATTCATTAAGTAAGTTTTCAAGATCAGCACCAGAGAAACCTGGAGTTCTCTTAGATAAACTTTCTAAGTTAACACTCTTATTAAATATCTTTCCTCTAGCATGTACATCAAGTATTGCTTTACGAGCTTTTTGATCAGGTAATGAAACTGTAACTTGTCTATCGAATCTACCTGGTCTAAGTAACGCTGGGTCAAGAACGTCTGGTCTATTTGTTGCAGCTATAACGATAATACCTTCATTAGCTCCGAAACCATCCATTTCAGTTAATAATTGGTTAAGTGTTTGCTCTCTTTCATCATGGCCTCCACCTAAACCAGTACCTCTTTGACGACCTACAGCATCAATTTCATCGATGAATATTAAACAAGGAGCTGTATGCTTAGCTTGTTTAAACATATCTCTAACACGTGATGCACCAACACCAACGAATAATTCTACGAAATCAGATCCACTTATATAGTAAAATGGTACATTTGCTTCACCAGCTACTGCTTTAGCAAGTAATGTTTTACCTGTTCCTGGAGGACCAACTAATAATACTCCTTTAGGTATTCTTGCACCCATCTTGTTATATTTCTTAGGATTCTTTAAGAAGTCTATTAATTCTTCAACTTCTTCTTTTTCTTCATCTAATCCAGCAACATCTTTAAATTTAGTCTTGCCGCCTTCATCTACAAGTTTAGCTCTAGACTTACCAAAGTCCATAGAACCCTTGTTGGCTCCACTTAACTTACTAAATAGTACTATTGCTAATATACCAATTAACAATAATGGTACAACGTTAATTAAAACAATTATGATTGAATTGTTTTCAGGATTTGTTGATACTACCCATTTAAATTCAGAGTTTTGATAGTAAGAAGATAATTCTTCTTGAACTGTTTCACTCAATGGAGCATAAACCTTGAAATAATCATTCTTTTCATAACTACTTAATTTACCAGTAATATAATATACACCATCACCCTTATGTTCTGATGTTTCAATTTCTGTAACATTACCTTGTGCAAATTCATTAATTAATTCACTGTAAGATAATTCTTTCCAATTCTTATTATTTAATCCATATGTTAATATTACTATTGCTATGATACCAGCTAATACAATATATGGAATAAATTGTTTAATACTAATCTTCTTCATTGTATTCCTCCCTTACATACTTAATTATTATATCATATTCCTCATTTATTGGTATATCTAAATTACTTTTTTTAATACCAGGAATAAATATAACTTTATCATTTGAATCCGTAATTATTGGATAAATATTTCTATCATCTTTAGAAATCTTACTATCAATAAAAATATCATTAACTTTTTTAGTTCCAGTCATATTCTTAACAGCTATTTTATCTCCATCTTTTCTAGTTCTTACATGAAGTGGTAAATTAACATCTTTAGAATTAATTCTAATAATATAATTAGATGTATCTTCACTATCTTTATCAATTAGTTTAATTGTTCCTAACGGTGTTTTTACCTCATCTTTTAAGATTTCATCGTAGGATTCTACATTGGTTTTAGATGCATTAATTATTAACTTATCATACTCTTTCTTAACAACTATATCAGCAGGCAATAAGAGTTCTATATTAGGTTTATCACTGTTAATAAGTTTTAAGATTTCAACAATATGATTATCATTGATTAAGTATAAATTATCAGGATAATATGGTCTAATTATTTCCTCTAAAACTTTATCCTTCATAAACTCATCTAGATTATTAAATTTGTTTAAATCTAATATGTTATTAACAACCATTTCATCTATATTTTCATATACTTTTGAATTAATATAATCATAGTAAGATTGGGC
>JAIKYM010000042.1 GCA_024683115.1 Bacilli bacterium | reverse complement strand
TCTAATTTATCTTGAATTGCTTCAATAGATCCATATTTATCTATAAGTAATTTTTTATCTAATTCATTCATATAAATCACACCTATATTATAACATAATAAAAAGGATAATAATTATCCCATTTTATACTCTAATGTTTATCTTTCCTGTTAAATTCTTGTACTTTTTTGATTTCTTATATTCTTTTATTTTATCAGTATAAACTTTTTTAACATCAACAACTTTATTTAGTTCATTAATATCTTTTTTATTATTAATATTATTTATAATCATATTTATCACTCGCAATAAACAGTATTTTATCAATATATACAAATAAAAACAAGAAGTATTATCCTTCTTGTTCTGCTTGTAATTTTCTCTTTGTATCTTCAGTTATAAGTTCTTCTATGATTGGATCTAAATCTCCATTCATAACTCTTTCAAGATTCATAACTGAGAAGTTAATTCTATGATCTGTTACTCTGTTTTGTGGATAATTATAAGTTCTAATCTTTTCAGATCTATCACCTGTACCTATTTGAGAACGTCTCATATTACCTTCTTTTTCTTGAGCTTCTCTTAATTTTAAATCATAAAGTCTTGCTCTCATGATTTCCATAGCTCTTTCTTTATTTCTAATTTGAGATCTTTCAGTTTGTTGATAAACAATTATACCTGTAGGTATATGTGTAAGTCTAACTGCAGAGTCTGTAGTATTTACTCCTTGTCCACCGTTACCAGAAGCACGAGTAATATCAACTCTTATTTCATCCATGTTTAATTCATAATCAACTTCTTCAGCTTCAGGCATAACTGCAACAGTAGCTGTTGATGTTTGAATTCTACCATTTGATTCAGTTACAGGTATTCTTTGTACTCTATGAGCACCTGATTCATATTTCATCTTAGAATATACGTTATCACCTTTAATAGAGAACTCTATTTGTGAATAACCACCTGCTTCACCTTCATTTGCATCAAGGATCTCAGTCTTCCAACCTTGTTTATCAGCATAGTGTTGATACATTCTAAATAAGTCACCAGCAAAGATATTTGCTTCATCTCCACCAGCTGCTCCTCTTATTTCAACGATAATATCTTTACCATCGTTTTCATCTTTAGGAACTAATAATAATTCAAGTTCACTCTTAAGTGTCTCTTGTCTATTTTCGTTTTCACTTAATTCTGCTTCAGCTATTTCCTTCATTTCAGGATCACTTAGCATCTCTTTTAAACCAGGTACATCCTCAATTAACTTTTTATATTCTCTATATTTTGTAACTGTTTCTTCAATACTAGCTTTTTCTTTATTTAATTTAGTCATCTTAGTGAAGTCTGATAATACTTCATCTGAAGATAATTCTTTTTCTATTTCATTATATCTTTGTTCAATTATATCTAATCTTTCTTCCATATATATCATCCCTTCTTATTAGATAATTATTTAAAGAAAGAAAAGCTATAAATCCATATTAACGTCTTCGTCTGAATCAATTACAACTAAATCTTTATAATCATCTTCTTCTTGATCATCATCAACATCAATAGCTTCATCATAATTGATTACATCTTCTTCTTCAGTTTCTTCTTCTTCAATTTCAATTTCTTCTTCTTCATCTTCTTCGATATTTAAATCTACTTTATTTTTATATTTCTTAGATAAATCAAAGAAACCTTTATCTAACATAACAAATCTTTTATCTGTAGATATTAATCCAAAGAAATCACCAATCTTAGATTCGAAAATATATTCTTCATCTCCTCTAAGTTTAATAACTTCCATAAATAGATCTGCAATCTTCATTTTTTTATTTTTTTGTTCTAAAACATATTCAGCAACATCAGTATAAGACATAGTTGTTAATTGTTCATTTGTCAATTTATTAATAGCCATATAAAATACCTCCTTTTATTACTTAAGCAGTAATAAAACATTTATAATATTATCATAAATATATTGTATGTCAATACGATATTTCGATAATGTTAACTATATCATTATCTTTGACTTCATATGTGTACTTGATAGAATTATCGTTATTTAATATTTCTTTATTATCTA
>JAIKYM010000065.1 GCA_024683115.1 Bacilli bacterium | reverse complement strand
TTCAATAGAAGAAAGATTAACTATAAGATCAATTAAAAATGATTTTTCTAAATTAGATTGGGGAGAAGTATAAAAGCAGTTCATTTGAACTGCTTTTTTAATATTTAATATTTATATATCTTCCTTTTGATGATATTAATGAATCTTCGTTTAGATTTTTTAATTCTCTCATCATCGCTGATCTATCTACTGCTAGATAATCAGATAAATCAGATAGAGTAAAAGGAATAATTATATTTTTAGTTATTTGTTTCTTTGACAAATAATTAAAGTACTTTAATAATTTGTCTCTAATTGTTTTTTCAGTTAATATTTCAATACGTTCATTGTAGGAAGTAAGTTTATCTGCTAGCTTATTTAATACATTATCTATTAATTTATTATGAGCTTCAATATTTCTTCCTGATCTGTTAATTAATTTATTATATTCAAAAGTTATTATTTCTGTATCTTCACTTGCTATTACATATAAATCATCGTCAGATGTTCCTGAGAATGATCCGAATATATCTCCTTTATCTAACTTTTCCATTATTGTTTTAGTTCCGTTAAAGTTATATCTTGTAACATTGGCTTTTCCTGATAATATTATATAGAATTGTGATGTTCTAGATACATTAGATAGTATTGTAGCATCTTTTTTATACTTCATATTATAAGCATTAAATTCACTTAACAGTTTCTTGATATCTGCTTCTTCTATGCCGACAAACAAAGGAAAATCGTACATATAGTCCACCTCATTTTGTATATTTTTATTTTATACGATAAAAGTTGCAAAAGCAACAATTAATTATTAATTCATTGTGGTATTATATATCTTATAATGGTGAGGTTAAAATGAAAGTAATTAAAAGAGATGGACATATAGTTGATTATGATACTGAAAAGATCAAAAAGGCTATAGCTGGAGCTAATAGAGAAGTACCAGAAGAAGAACAAGCAACTGAACAAGAAGTTAAGAAAATTATTAAATATATTGAAGGTTTAAATAAGAAGAGAATATTAGTTGAAGATATTCAAGATATTATTGAACAAAAGCTAATGGAAATGAAACATTATGAGTTAGCTAAGCATTATATTGTTTATAGATATAATAGAGCTCTTGTTAGAAAGAGTAATACAACAGATGAATCTATTCTTTCTTTAATTAGAGATGAAAATAAAGAATTAAGAGAAGAGAATTCAAACAAGAATACACGTATGGCTTCTACTGAAAGAGATTATATTGCAGGGGAAGTATCGCGTGATTTGACTAAGAGGGTATTATTACCTGAAAAAATTGTTGAGGCTCATGAAAGTGGTTTATTACATTTCCATGATATGGATTACTTTATTCAACCTATATTTAATTGTTGTTTAATTAATATACAAGACATGCTAGATAATGGAACTGTCATGAACGGAAAAATGATAGAATCTCCTAAGAGTTTCCATGTGGCATGTATTGTTACATCTCAAATAATTGCAACAGTTGCATCTAATCAATATGGAGGACAATCTGTTGATATTAGACATTTAGGTAAATATTTAAGATTATCTAAACAAAAGATTGAAAAGCGTATTAAAAAAGCATTGGGTAAAGATGCTGATAAAGATAAAGTTAACGCATTAGTTGAAGAGGAATTAAAATCTGAATTAGCTGGTGGAGTACAAACTATTCAATATCAAATTAATACACTAATGACTACAAATGGACAAGCTCCTTTTGTAACATTATTCTTATATTTAAGAGATGATGATCCTTATATAGAAGAAAATGCAATGATAATTGAAGAAATTTTAAATCAAAGATTATTAGGAATTAAGAATGAAGTAGGAGTGTATATTACACCTGCATTCCCTAAATTAGTATATGTACTTGATACTAATAATAATTTATCAGGTGGTAAATATGATTATTTAACTAAGTTAGCTGTTAAATGTTCAGCTAAGCGTATGTATCCTGATTATATTTCTGCTAAAAAGATGAGAGAAAATTATGATGGTAATGTGTTCTCACCTATGGGGTGTAGATCTTTCTTATCTCCTTGGAGAGATGAAGAAGGTAACTTTAAATTTGAAGGTAGATTTAATCAAGGCGTTGTATCAATCAACTTACCACAAATAGGTATTATTGCGGATGGTGATGAAGAACTATTTTGGAAGTTATTTGATGAAAGATTAGATATATGTCGTGAAGCATTAATGTGTCGTCATCATGCGTTGTTAGGTGTTACATCTGATATATCACCAATTCATTGGCAATATGGTGCTATAGCTAGACTAGATAAAGGTGAAAAAATAGACAAATATTTGATGAACGGATATTCAACTTTATCTTTAGGTTATATTGGATTATATGAATTAACTAAGCTTATGAAAGGTGTATCTCATACTGATCCTGAAGTTGGTTTACCATTCGCAACAAAAGTAATGCAACACATGAAAGATAAATGTGCTGAATGGAAAAAAGAAACCGGACTAGGATTTGCTTTATATGGAACACCAGCTGAGAGTTTATGTTATAGGTTTGCTAAGATTGATAAAGATAGATATGGTAAGATTAAAGATATAACTGATAAAGGTTATTATACTAATTCATATCATATTGATGTTAGAGAACATATTGATGCATTCTCTAAACTTGAATTTGAAACACAATTACAAAAGTTATCTACTGGTGGAGCTATTTCGTATATTGAAGTAGGTAATATGGAAAAGAACTTAAAAGCATTAGAAGAAGTAGTTAAATATATTTATGAAAATATTCAATATGCTGAATTTAATACTAAGAGTGATTATTGCCAAGTATGTGGATTCGATGGTGAAATAATTATCAATAAAGATAATGAATGGGAATGTCCTAATTGCGGAAATAAAGATAGAAATAGAATGAATGTTACAAGAAGAACTTGTGGATATTTAGGTGAACATTGGTGGAACGAAGGTAAAACTAAAGAAATCAAAGAAAGAGTAGTTCACTTAGATAATATATGCGATTAATGGAGGAGATAAAATGAAATCAAGAGGATTTGAAATTGCAAAAGGATTTGAAGATAAAGAAATTAATTTACCAGTAAGAAAAACTAAGTATTCAGCTGGTTATGATATTGAAGCTGCTGAAGATGTAACAATACCATCTTTTAAAAAAGGTGATGCACCAACTTTAATACCAACTGGTTTAAAGGCTTATATGGAAGATGATGAAGTATTATACTTATATAATAGAAGCTCTAATCCAAAGAAAAAAGGATTAATACTTGCTAATTCTGTTGGAGTAGTTGACAAAGATTATTATGGTAATCCAGATAATGATGGTCATATCATGTTCGCTTTCTTTAATATTAAAGATGAAGATATTACCATTAAAAAAGGTGAAGCAATTGGCCAAGGAATATTTGCAAAATACCTAGTAACTGATGATGATCAAGCTGAAGGTGAAAGAGTTGGAGGCTTTGGATCTACTAGTAAATAAGAGGACTTAATAGTCCTTTTTATTTTGACACTTTATCTGTAAAATAACCTTTGACTTTGTATATCTAATAAAGTATAATAGACTTCTATGTTAAGTAAAGGGGGATATTATATGTTTGATAGTTTATTTAAGAAAAAGACTAAAAAAGTTGAATTTAAAAAAGCATTTCCCGCCTTTTTGCCTTATATTGTTGAAATTGATAAACATATTTTTACATCAAATGAAAGTTTAGTAACAAAATATGATAAGAATAGTGCATTTATATCTTCTTTTATATTTGAGTTAAAGAAAGATTATAAGGATACTGAAATATCTGGTATTATTAAAAAGTATTTTATTAATTTATCTGAGGCTGAATTAGTTTCTATGATTAGCACATATTTATCATTAGGTATTCAAGATAAAGAAGAAAAGAAATTCTTTGTTTATTATGATGAAAAACATAATTTAATAGATGGTGATGAAGATTA
>JAIKYM010000032.1 GCA_024683115.1 Bacilli bacterium | reverse complement strand
TAAAATCAGCATCTTCTTTTGCTCTTTTAGCGTTTTCATATTCTTGTTCATTTTTATAGATTCTATTACTTCAACATATATTCTAAAGTTATCCTTCTCATCAACTATTAAGGCTTTATGAGGAGTAAAATTATCTGGGTTATAGTATTTACTGTATTTAGTAATTCTATAATCTATTTTGCCTTTAATTAAGTTATTTATATTTCTTGAATGCATAGCTATTATACAACAATCACTGTATTTCTTTTGAAGTTTATTTCTAAATCTTGCATTGCTGATTTTATCATCACCTAAATCTTTAACACCTATTAATAATAAATAGTTTTGTATTCTTTTTAGGTATTCTAATTCTTGTTCACTGTAATATATTTTGTCTTTCTTTTCTATCTTGAATGATTCAGGAGAGTAGTATACTGCTTTAACTACTTCTTCAAATGAATGCCCATGGTTATGGCCAACTACAACATTTCTAATCCATTTTTTACCTTTTAGATAACTTTCTACATGTTTATCTACAAATGGATAATATAAACCAGCCAATGTTATATCCTCTAGGCTTGAATTAAGATCATTGAATACTTGTAATCTATCATCGTTAAAACATACATATTCTCTTACTTGTCTTTCTTCATCCCAAAATGGTGTTGGTAGGTTATTCTTTTTGAATTTGTCATATCTTTTGTTGAATAAATCAAAGTTGAATTTAGACATATATATCACCAATTTAATTATATCATATATGAATACCATAGTATGTAAAATAGACAAGGAATATAATTCATTATATTTAAAGTAAAGTAAGCTTAATTATGTAAATTAATTGAATATATTGTTTACACAAATTTTAAAGTGTTGTATGTTAATGCTATGATAGGTGAGTGATATTATGGCATATAGAGACCATTATTTTATGGACTATGAGAAAGTTGAAAACATAAAAGGAATTAAAGATGTAATTGAAAAGTTAAAAACAGTAGGTGTTGAAGTAAATAGTATTGATATGAATATTGCTGAAGCTATATTTAAATTAATTCCAAAAACAGTTAGAAGAACAGTTAAAGATATGGATGGATATGATGCTTATCCAGTAGAAGCATATGTATATGTTCCAGAGTTAGATAGTTTAATACGTTCATTCCCAAATGCAGCAAGACTTCTTGCTAGTTTAGGTCATGACAATTATAGTTTTGTTTTACCTAATGGTGAAGAAAGAAGTACAGTTGGAATGGGTAGTGAATATAGTATTATTCATGATGCTGCTCAAGCTGTTTTAACTTATATGTATGAAAGTAATAGAATCTATAAAAATGAACAAGAATATGAAAACGCTAAAAGAGCAAAAGAAGATGCTGATTTTAGAAGAAGATTTGGTGATGGTTCTGATTACAACTATGAATATAACTATAATTATAATGAAGCCGGTACAAGTAGAAGATAATAAAAAAGATACTTATTTAAGTATCTTTTTTTATTTATTATTATTTCCAAATGTACCGTTTTTCTTTTGTTCGCACATCTTTTTCATGATAATTATATTTTCTCCCATGATACCTACATCATAGTCTAATAAGAATCCCTCTGCTTCACCTTTAATATTATCATAGTGAGGCATTAAGTCACTTATATACATATGTAATACACTAAAGTGTTTTAGATACTCAGGATCCGCTTTAGATTCATTTGAAAATATCGGTATATATCTATGTCCATCTGGAGTTATTAAATTATCAGGTGAAAAACCTAATTCATCTTGTAGTTTAATTTCATCTCCAACCTTAGCATTTTTCATTATCTCTTGATTGGCTTCTGATATTCTTGCATTACATGGTATTGCTACTTGGCAATCAGTTAAACAATTTAATAGTTGTATCATTCTTAAATCGGATGGTTCTTCAATTAATCTATCTATCATCACTCGAAGTACTTTTCCATCTTCTAATGCTTTTCTATCTGGCATTTATAATCACTACTTTCTATAAACAATATATCACATTAATATTTCTAAAAAAGAGACTAGCATTTCTGCTAGTCATTCAGGGGGTTTTGGTTGATATACTCTAACATTGGTTAAATCGTTAGAGCTATCGGCTATGTTTCCATAGCCTATTATAATATTACAAGATAAAAATAATAAAATCAATAATATAATATCTTTTTATTTAAAACATATTATATATATGTAAATTATATTATAGGTATAATAATATAATAATTGACTGGTAGTATCTTATATAATATAATTGAAATACTTTAACTGAACAGGCCGTGTATTTACATGTGAGCCGGGTTACATAAGTAACAATGGAATTATCATCCATGGGACAGTAATATGCTGTAATTGGATGTTTTTTTATTTAAGGGGTATATATATGAATAAAGAAGATAATAATCGTTTAAAAATAACTAATAAGGTATCTATTAATGCTATATTAGCTAATACATTCTTAGCTATATTTAAATTAGTATCAGGTATATTAGCTAATTCAAATGCCATGATAAGTGATGCTATACATTCAGCTTCTGATGTATTTAGTACTATTGTTGTTATTATAGGTGTTAGATTATCTAATAAAGAAGCTGATAAGGATCATCCATATGGACATGAGAGACTTGAGTGTATTGCAGCTATAGTATTATCTGGCTTATTATTTGCTACAGGTTTAGGTATATTTTATAATGCTTTAAAGAATATATTAAGTAATAATTATAATACAATAGTTATACCTGGTATATTAGCATTAATAGCTGCTATAGTATCTATTGTAGTTAAAGAATTAATGTATTGGTATACAAGACATTATGCAAAGTTGATTAATTCTTCTGCTATGATGGCTGATGCATGGCATCATAGATCAGATTCATTATCATCAATAGGAGCTTTAGTAGGTATATTATTCGCAAGATTTGGTTTTCCAATAATGGATTCAGTAGCAAGTATAATTATATTTATTTTTATAGCTAAAGCTTCATATGAAATATTTAAAGATGCAGTAGATAAAGTAGTAGATCATTCATGTAGTGAAGAAGTAGAAAAACAAATATATGATTATGTAATAAATCATAAAGATGTTATAGATATAGATTTATTAAGA
>JAIKYM010000013.1 GCA_024683115.1 Bacilli bacterium | reverse complement strand
AATGTTTTACCTGTACCTGTTGCCATTTCAAGTAAAAATCTTTCTTTACCATCTTGAATAGCATTTCTTACAGAAAGTATTGCATTTAATTGATAGTGTCTTAATACTCTAATATCATTTTCCATACAATACTCAAATAATTGAGATTTATCATCTAATTTATATAAAGGGTTAGTTACTAACGATGGTTCTTGAGAAGTTGCTACAAAATATTCATCAATATTCATGTCATCTAATGCTTTTGTGTCTTGAGTTATTGTCTTATATGATTTTAGTGATTCGTAGGTTGGATAGTCTGTAATTATATCTGGGTCACCACTTTCTAAATCCCAGAAGTAATCTAAGTTACCATTTGATAATATTACATATCTAGCTCCAAGTGATTCAGCGTAATCTCTAGCTTGTTCTTTAGCACTTAGAGGATTAATCTTATCTCTTTTAGCTTCTAATACTACAAGTGGTTTACCATACTCATCTTTAAGAATGTAGTCAGCAAAACCCATTCTACTATTTGTATAGTTTTCATCTATCTCATCTAAGTCAGCTCTTGACTTAATTTCTATTTTTGCTTTTGTTTCTAAATCAACATTAGCAATACCATCTTTAGTGGTAATAAATCTCCAACCAGCATCTTCTAATTTTTTATTAATTAATATTCTTGCATAAGCTTCTTTCTTTCCCATTAGAACCTCTCCTATCCAGATTTCTCATCAAATAATATTATAACATAAAATACAATTTTTAGGTTGATATTGCCGAAGTTTTTGCAATTTCTTAAAAACTGATTTTAATTGTCTAAATGACTTTACTAATCTTTGAATAAGAGTTAACATCACAAACAACGTAGAGGGAGGAGATATTTTGAGTAAAGCATTGTTCTTTAGGAAATGTCCAAATGCTGAAGATTATCAGTATCGAGCAAGTAATTTTCCTACATTTGGTCAAGAATTAAATTATATTATCTATAAGACTATTACACTTTCTAAAGAAAAATACGATTTAGTTATAAATGGTTTCTTATATGATAACAAAGATGTTATAAAATATACCGATAACTTAACTATGGACGATTCTGACACTGTTAATTGTTTATTATTCACATGTGATAATAAAAGTGGTTATTTAGTATATCCTGCTGGATATAGTTATTGTAGGTATGTTGCCTATTGGGAGGAGAATTAATTTATGCTTTTAAAAGAAGATGGAAAGGATATTACAAAACAGCAATTTGAAGAAATAATTTCACCAAGACTTGATAAGAATAATAGATATGTCGAAGAAATACTTATGCCTGACTACATTGCTTTCTATATTGCTACTGCATATTATGACAGCTCTGAATGGGAAAACTCATACAGGGTATATATTAATTCGGCATGTACTATATTTAACTGTGAAATTAAGAATTTCAATAGATTAAAGTCAAAAGTAAAGGAATTATTAAAAACAAGATATTCTCTTTTAATTATAGAAGAAACACCTATTTTAAAAGTTGAAGAATTATAGAAAGGAGTCTGTATGAAAATAATTGATAAAAGAATTACTGGTTTAAGAACCGATTATGATGTACCAGATGATATTTGGGATGCTGATTGTAAGCCATTTGATGATGCTGTTGATTCTTGGTTGGATAATCATGTTAATGTATTAGAAGAGTTTGTTGCATTTTATATTGCTACTGGTATTAAAGATAACGCATTATGGAATGGCTCTTTTTCTGGTTTAATTAATAGTGCTGTCGATACTTGCTGTCAGCATTATGATTCTGATGATATCAATGTAGATAATGTTATAAAATCATTGTTAGATAAACATAATATTAAAACCATTGAAAAAGATAAAACAATCAAGTTTGAAGTCTTAAAATAGACCATATTATGATATAATATACGAGAAAGGAGAGCTATCGTATGAAGAAAGATTACTTAGAAATCCCCTTAGATAAACTTCGTGATATTACATATACTAATCCAGACCATGAACCTGACCAATTAGAATGGAGTTTTATATCAACAATTTCAAAAGAAACAGGTTTCTTTATGAAAGGTATTAATATATCAAAAGCATCCAAATCTCGTTATAGTAGAAACTTTGATTATTTCGAGTTCGAGTTTGAGGGAAAGCAATATATTTTAAATAAAGGCAAATTAAAAGAGGGTACTAATTAAAGTACCCTTTTCTTATGGAATTATTAATTTTTGACCTATGTGAATTATATTTGGATTTGCTATATTATTAGCTCTAGCTATTTCTGGATATTTATTTCCATTACCATAATACCTTTTTGCTATACCCCATAATGTATCACCTTTTTGTACTATGTAAGTTCTTTGAGAATTATTTGTTGGTTTACTACCTACTCCAAGTTTTTGATTAACTAATGATTGTACTGCATTGTAGTCATATCCTGCATTTGTTAATCTATTTTTTCTATCTTGACCATTACCCCAGTCACCTCTAATTACTTCATTAGCCAATTCATCATTTGACTTTCTACCAGTATTATTATTTGATGCTGGTACTAATTCCTTACCATTAAATACATAGTCATATGGATTAATAGATGATGAACTACCACCTTTATCTATTTGAAAATGTAAGTGTACTCCTGTTGCTCTTCCTGTAGCACCTATTATTCCTAATTTTTGACCTTTAGTAACTCTTTGACCTACATTAACTACTATAGAATTAGTTTTTAAATGATAATACAAAGTATACCACCCATTATCGTGTCTTATTCTTACATAGCAGGCTGTACCATATTGTACACCTGTTTTTTGTACTCCTGTAACTGTACCATCTGCAAAAGCAACTATTTCTTGACCACCTACTAAGTCTATACCATTATGAAAATCTTTAACTAATTTCCCCTGATAATAATATTGTCTATTACCATAGTATGAAGTCACCCTTAAATTATTTGTCTTTATCGGATACATTTTCTTCACCATCCTTATTTTCTATTACTTCTGATTCTGATTCTTCATCATCAGTAATTCCAAATATTTCATCTTCTTTTAAAATTTCTATTTTTTCATTTTCCATTAAAATCATCTCCTTACTTATTTGATTTTTTATAATTAATATTTGATACACCTAAAAGTGAACCCATAAATGTTTCTACTGCAGTCATTATCGTTAATATGACATCTGCATTTTGTACATTAAAGCAATTTAAAATCACACCTGTTAGTGTGATTAATGCTGGCATAAAAACTAATGTTATCCACTTTAGGACATCATAAACTTTATTACTCATATTCATCTTCCTTTCTTTAAATCACGTATGTCATCTTCTATTACTGCTAATCTTTCTTCTATCTTGTAAGT
>JAIKYM010000174.1 GCA_024683115.1 Bacilli bacterium | reverse complement strand
GTTTAGTATACCTTCAAGAAGATGGTAAACTAATAAAAGCTAAATCATTATACAAATAATAACAATAATACTTTTCTTTTTACCCATCTATTATCACCTAACATAAATATACTATTTTTTTAAAAAAAATAAAAGAATAACTATTAAAGTTATTCTATTTATATCTTACTCTCATCTTACGTAATACATCATTTGTATATTTTGATTTAGCTTTTATTAGTTTACCATCTTCTTGAAGGTATACTAAACCATCTGCTTTAATTCCTAATAAGAAATCAAAGTCATCATCTTTAATTCCTACGCTCATGCTATCATCAACTAATCTTGAATATGTAGACTTACATTTTAAATCTGTAACAATCATATCCATGATTAATCTTTTAACAATTCTTAAATTAATATAATCATCTACTATATTACCAGCACTACGAAGTGTAACTAAATCAGTTAAATTAGCTGCTTCATTTTTACCATTGTAATGAATAGCAGAATTAATATCACCATCTGGACAATATAAATAATCAAATAGATTCTTTAAATCATATGGTAATGAATTATATGCTCTTATAATACTTTCTTCTATTTCACTAAAATCTTTAATTATATTATCGCCTTGTTTCATAGATGCAAATATTACATCTTGTACAAGTGGTGTTATCATTAATACAATCTTATCATGTGGTACTTTAGAATAAACTAATACTTCTCTAGATTCATTAGTGAATCCTACATCCTTAGGAAGATCATATTCTTTATCAGCTCTTTCCCAATAATAATCAGCTGGACCTATATCTTGATTAGATTCCTTAGAATCTATAATTCTATAATTAGGTGCATAGTCCTCTTCCATCTTTCTAAATGGAGTATTGTAATAAGATTTTAATTTATCTTCACCTAGATCAATTGCAAATTCAGGTGTTTCAACTTGTTCTCCTGATTTACTCTTTTTATATAAATCATATAAGTACTCTCTTACTTCATCTTGATCTTCATGAACATCCATATCAATAACAGCTATTACTTTTCTTCTATCTGTAGTATTAGAACCCATGTTTCTAGGCATAGCACATGAATTAATTGTATACTTTAGATTTCTAGATGCAGAAATCCATGGACTAGTATGATGTTCTAATTCATATCCTGATAAATGTGTAAGTACAGAATCTAATGAATTCTTTATATTTGTAAATGCATTATCTGTACCATAGAAATTATTAAAATAAGATTTGTTAGTCGTCTTACAAACACATTCTAGATCTTTTCCTTCATTGTAGTTTTGTTCATCTTGTTCGCTTAAAGCTCTAAATATTATCATAATTAACTCCCTCAATTAAAAAATATTATAAAGATTCATAATAATTAAGTCAATAAAAGAAGATAACAATTAGTTATCTTCTTAATTCCATAAGTTATTTGGATATACTTCTTTATCTATTTCTTCTAAGATGTAATTCTTTAAGTATTCTGCATCTTCTTTATAAGTCATACCTACCCATGTAGAAGTTGTTGGATAATTCTTAATAACAACTTGTCCATTTTTAATAGAATCATTCATAATATCAGGTAATAACATTTCATATTTAGATAAATCATCTTTATTTTTTTCAAATTCATCTCTCATAACATTACCTATTATTTCAATTAACTTAGGAGTAAATCCATTCATTAACATTGAACAACTTGTTTCTTTAGGTACTTCAAATTCTGATATAGTTTGATCTAATGGAGTACATCTTACCATATCACCATCCATAGAACATGATGATTCTATTAATTCAGTAATAACTCCATTTTCTTCTTTAATAATAGCTCTTTTAACTGAACCATTTTCAGATAATGTATTACCTACTGGATATCCAATTATAGCAAAGTTATCCTCATCTAATGCTTTAGATAATTCTTTAAATGCTTCATCTCCATAGAAGTCATCTGCAGTAATAACACCGAAGTTATCATTGATTTCATTACGTGCACAATAGATTGCATGAGCAGTTCCCCAAGGTTTTTCTCTTCCTTCTGGAACTTCAAAACCAGATGGAATATCATCAAGTTTTTGGAATGCATAAGCAACTTTAATCTTACCTTCTAAACGTGCACCTATTGTACTTTTAAATAAATCTAAATATTCCTCTCTAATAATTAAAACAACTTTAGTAAATCCATATTTAATTGCAGAATAAATGGAATAATCCATTATAAATTCTCCATTTGGCCCAACTGGTTCAACTTGTTTCATTCCGCCAAAACGTGAACCCATACCTGCAGCTAAAATAACTAATGTTTTTTCTCTCATAATTACACCTTTCTTATACTCTTATGATTTTTCATTAAGGTTTTAATGCCAGTTTTAAAAGCAACATTTATTAAACTACCATCTACACTAATTACGACACCAAGTCCAAGTGTTTCATGTTCAATAGTATCACCTTTATTTATATCTTCATTATTACCTTCTATATACATTTTATCTTTATCTATCTTTGGTGTAAATAATAAACTGTCTTTTATATGATCAATTCTATTAATATATTTTTCATCTATTTCAGAAATAAATCTTGAAGGAGGATTTTCATTTGTTTCACCATATAATAATCTACGCTTAGCATTAGTTATGTATAGGCGTTCTTTTGCTCTTGTTATACCTACGTAACATAATCTTCTTTCTTCTTCTATTCCTTCATCTCCCTCTTCAAATGCATTTGAATGTGGGAATATTCCTTCTTCCATACCAATTAAGAATACAGTGCCAAACTCAAGACCCTTAGCAGAATGTATAGTCATCAGAGTTACACCATTTGGATTTTCCTTTGTTTGTTGCATCTCTGATTGTAGATTTATTTGCTCAAGGAATTCACCTAAATCATAAGTGTCTGATCTTTCTTCATAACCAACTGAAATAGATTTAAATTCCTCTAAGTTTTCTAATCTTAAATCTGCTTCTAAAGATTTTTCTTCTTGATATTGAGTTCTAATACCTGTCTTATCAAGAATACATTCAATTAAATCAGTTAAGCCTTTATTCTTAGAATCATTTATTAAATCTTCAATTAAATCTTTAAACTCTAATTCTTTTTTAGATGCTAAAGCTTTATACATACTTATATGAGATAACTCTGCTTCATGCTCAAGTTTATCAATAGAGGTATCACCTATACCTCTTTTAGGTTCATTTATAATTCTCCTTAAAGAAATATTATCATCTGGATTATAAATAACTTTTAAATAAGCTACTAAGTCTTTTATTTCTTTACGTGCAAAGAATCCAAGTGAACCAACTATTCTATATGGAATAACTTCAGAGTTTAATTTTTCTTCTAATATACGTGATTGTCCATTTGTACGGTATAGTATAGCCATATCTTTATAATCTATACCATCTTTATTTAACTTCTTAATTTCATCTACTACTTTTTTAGCTTCATCTGATTCATCATAACATCTTAAATAATTAACTTTATCTCCATCTCCTTTAGAAGACCAAAGTTTTAATTCTTTACGATTCTTATTATTCTTAATTACACAGTTAGCTGCATTTAAGATATTATTAGTTGAACGATAGTTTTCTTCTAGTTTAATAGTCTTACACTCTGAATAATCTTTTTCGAAGTTCATGATATTACGGTAATCAGCTTGTCTAAATCCATATATTGATTGGTTCATATCACCAACTACAAATAGATTTCTATATTGAGATGCTAATAACTTAGTAAACTTATATTGAACAGGATTTGTATCTTGATACTCATCAACTAATATATATTGATATTTATCTTGATAATAATCTAATATATGATCATTTTCTTCTAATAATCTAACTGGTAATACT
>JAIKYM010000148.1 GCA_024683115.1 Bacilli bacterium | reverse complement strand
CATCTAAGTATTTAGTAATTTCATCTTTAGTTAAATATACTAAAGGTCTAATAATTTTATAATCTTTTTTATCTGTAATAATATTAAATCCTGCATAACCATTTAGAGTTGATCCTCTTACTATTCTTAATAGAATAGTTTCAGTTAAATCATCTCCATGGTGGGCAGTAAATAAATATTTAGCTTTATATTTTTTTATTAAAGATTTAAAAAATTCATATCTTTTTTCTCTAGCTTTTAATTCGGTATTTACCTTAGGCAAATCATGTAATTCAGTTCCTTCAAATATAATATTATTATCCTTACAATATGACTCTACATATTCATATTCTTCTTTAGATTCAGGTCTTAAATTATGATTAACATGAGCACAAATTACGCTGTATCCTTTTTGTTTTAAGACATGCAAAAGAAACATGCTGTCTGGTCCGCCTGAGCATGCTACAATGATGTTTCCATCTATATTTAAGGATTGTAATAATGTATTAATATTATCCATATGAATTCCCCAAATCAATTGTATTATATCTATATTATGTGAAAATGACAAGAAAAGAAAAAATAGTTACTACTGTAACTATTTCATCAACGTTATTAATTAACTATTTTCCTAATGCAATAACTAATGCTAATACTCCGTAAATAATATTGAATGAACCAATTACTACACCAGCAATAGCCATACCTTTTCCACCATCGTTAGGGAATGATTTTAAATGATTTAATGCTGATAAACCTAAGCTTAGAGCAACAATTCCCATTGGAATAGGAAGAATTAATAAACCAATAATACCACATACTAATGCACCAATTGCAGTACCAACAGTTTTACCTTTTACAGGTTGTGGTTGTGTTTGGTTATATGGTTGTTGTTGTACAGGTTGAACTGGTTGTACAGGATTATTAACAAATGAGTCAGTTGTTGCAGCTACTGGAGCACTAGCGCCACATGCCTTACAAAAAGCATCTCCATCATTAATTACATTTCCACAAGCGTTACAAACTTTTGCCATATATACTTTCTCCTTTTCTAAATTGCAGTTGTTGATAAAACAACTATCTTATTTGTCATTAGTCCAATCTCTAGTGCTACTTCGACATTTAAAGTATTACAATCTGGAACCATAATATCAATAGGACTAGTAGCTGACCACATATCAAATATTACATGATGTGCCCCAACACTTAGCATTACCTCTAATGTACCATTATTCTTTAAACTACCGATAGGTTGATTATCAATAAAGACATCAAAAGTAACTGCACATCCAGTGAATCTCTTAGCTCTATGAAATACTACTTTAACCATTTTTTGATTATTTTGAACTAACTTATTACCACATCCAGGGCAAAAAGCTGAGCCAGGTTCGATAGGTTTATTACAAACATTACAATTCATATATACTACTCCTATAGTATTATTATCACTTATTTAAGTAAATAATTCAATGAATACGAAAAATATTTACACATTGATAACTATTATTTACTTTCATTTATTATCTTAAATATTTTATCACTACCATGTATTATTTTAGATGTAGACTTTCCTTTATGAATAGCATTAATTAATTCAGCAATTCTTTTTGAACAATCTACAGTATGTAACCATTTCTTCTTTTTAAATTCTTTAGGAATATAAGTTAAGTTAGTTGTATATAACATATTAAATACTTTATTCTTATATGCTTCTTCAAACTTCTCTATTCCTTCAGTAAATAGAGCAAATGAAGCTATAAATATAACTTTCTTTGCACCTTTTTCTTTTAGTTTTTCACCGACTTCAATCATAGATCCACCTGATGCAATCATGTCATCTACAACTATACAAGTTTTATTTGTTACATCAGCACCCATGTAAGCATGTTCTACTATTGGATTTTTACCATTTACTACCTTAGATAAATCTCTTCTTTTATAGAATACACCTACATCACATTGAAGCATATCTGCATAGTATCTAGCTCTTTCCATAGCACCCATGTCAGGAGATATTACTAATATATTTTTAATAGATATATCATCAACTAAATCTTCAAGTATTGTATTAGTTGGATATATATTTTCAAATGGTAAATTAGGTATAGCATTTGATACTTCCCTTTGATGGCAGTCAAATGTAATAATATGATTTACTTTTAATCTTTCTAATTCTTGTAGAGCTAATGCGCAGTCTAAAGACTCTCTACCTTTTCGTTTGTCTTGTCTAGATTGATATAGTAATGGCATGATGACTATTATACGTCTTGCATAACCTGATAAAGCACTAATAGCTCGTTTAATATCTTGAAAATGTTCATCTGGTCCCATATGAACTTCAAATCCATGCATAGAATATGTTTCTCCATAGTTACCTATATCTGCCATGATGAAAACATCTTTATCTCTTATTGTTTCATCAATTCTAATTTTACCTTCACCATTGGAAAATCTGTCATTAGTTAATTTCATGATATAAGATGATTCCGCTCTATTCATCTTTTGTAGATATTCATCAACTTCTTTTCCAACTTCTCTAATGTTGTCTAATACAATTAGCTTTAAATCATTCATAAAATACCTCCTCCAAAAAATAAAAAGAAACTAAAAAATTTAGTTTCCTATTTAGTGATAACTAATTTAGATGAACAAACACAAGATTTAGATACACAACATTTATTCATCTTAATCACCCTATGATAATTATATCATTAAAGTATATAATATATGATATATAATCACTTTCTTTACAAATTAATTATAATCTATTATTTGGAATTGCTTTAGTCCCATATTCTTTTTAATGTTTTTAATTTGTTCCTTAGATAATCCAGCAAATACGCAGAACTCTTGATTAGTTATAAAGTCCTTAAACCATAGTTCATAACTATTATCAGGATCAAACAGTTTAGCTGGTTTTAATGATAATATGTGTCTTGCATACATGCATACACTTTGAGAATAATTTGGATTGATCATTAAAGACTTAGCTGTTTTTTTATCTAATTCTACACTATTACCACATACAGGACATGTCTTATAATAACAAGTTTTCACCGGAAAAATTGGTATATATGTAAGATGGAACCATGTTCTAGACCTAACATACGCAGGTGAATATGATCTACTACAATTTGGACATGTTTCAACTGGGCCGAAAAATCCCATGTGTTTTGTAAATGTTTCTACTCCATATATAATAATCATTAGAATCACCACTCATTTTAAAAATACATTATAAATACTTATATAGCAATAATATATATTATTATTTACAGATGATTACATAATATAAAAATAACTAGGATTTTTTCCTAGTTACTTGATATTTACTTGAAGATTTTACTTGTTCACCTATAGTTTTTAATTCATCATCGCTAAGTATTAAACCTAATCTAGTTCTTTCCATAGGACAGTAAGTCTTAAACATTTTATCTTTCAATTTAGTTGGATCTTCATCATAAAAACTTAATGATTGCCAATCATTTTCATAACCTATTTTAGATAGGAACAATTCTGTAGGACAACTATATTCTTCATTAGATGTAGTATATCCTTCTTGCATAACTTCATACAAAGAAGCTACATAGAAATCATATAGACTTGGGCACTCATCTTTAAAATGTGTAATAATCTTTACTATTCTTTCATATGAATCTATTTGTGCAAGTCTTTCTAATGGTACTTTATCATAGTATTTTTTATATACTGCACGATAAGCTAATAATTGATTAATAATATCTTCTACTGCTTTCTCATTAAATCTCATTACTATAGCTAAATTCTCTGGGGAGATAGATAAAGCAGATATTAGACTTCCAGATACTATTCTCTTTTCATCTGATGTATCCTTTTTATCTTTTGATTGCTTATTTTGTACTGCATGTTGCAATTCATGCAATACATATTGAAGTATAGTTAAGTTTTTATAGAAATACTTTTCAGAATCACTAAACAATGTTTCATATCTTTTATTTTTAGCTAAAACGTAACGAATAGCTTCATAGTTTATAATCACTTCTCTATCACTTACTTGATACTTTGCCACATTTACTCGTTGACCTACTTCAAACCCTGATACATAGTTAACATTTTTAACAAAGTCTTTAGTTCCATAGTAAATATCAAAAAGTAATATAAGATAAGTAATAAAGCTTTCATCTATTATCTTTTTATGTTTTGAATATTCATATACTAATCCATATAATTCTTTCTCCATATAAGCCCCTCGCTTAAGTAGTTATTATATATAATATTGATTGTTATGTAAAATTTAATAAATAAAAAAAGCCCAATAATTTGGACTTTCTTTAAGATACATAAATTGGATACTACTAACGTTTTGAGAATTGAGGAGCTCTACGTGCTTTCTTAAGTCCGTATTTTTTACGTTCCTTAATTCTTGGATCTCTTGTAATCATACCTGCAGTCTTAAGAATTCTTCTAAATGAAGTTTCTGAACTTGGGTCTGTATTTTTGTCTGCTTCTAATAATGCTTTAGCTATACCTAATCTGATAGCTCCAGTTTGTCCTGAATAACCACCACCACGTGCAACTATTTCGAAATCATATTGAGTTTCAGTCTTAGTTAATACAAGTGGTTGTTTTAAATCCATTACTAATTCTTCGAATGGTAAGTATTCATTAACATCTTTTCCATTAACTGTAATTTTACCAGTTCCTGGAGTCATTTTAACTTGTGCAGAAGAAGTTTTTCTTCTACCTGTTGTTCTTATAACGTTCTTATTCATACTCTACCCTCCTACTTAACAACCTTTACTTCAGGTTTTTGAGCTGCATGTTCATGTTCTGGACCAGCATAAACAAATAATTTCTTAATTTGTTGTCTTCCTAGTCTTCCTTTAGGTAACATACCTTTAACAGCTCTTTCAATCATTTCTTCTGGATAATTTTCAAGCATTTCGCCAGCAGTTCTTTCTCTTAATCCTCCTGGATATCCTGAGTGATTGTAATACATCTTGTCAGATAACTTCTTACCAGTTAATACAACTTTAGAAGCATTAACAACGATTACATAATCACCACAGTCAATGTGTGGAGTATAAGTAACTTTACCTTTACCTCTTAATAAGTTAGCTACTGTAGTACCTAATTTACCAAGTGTAACACCTTCAGCATCAATTACATACCAATTACGTTTAACAGTTTCCTTTTTTTCCATGAATGTACTCTTCATATTAATTTTTCCTTTCAGATTCTCAACTTATCAGATTTCCCAGGTCTGATAAACCTCGAATTCAAAATGTACCATTTAAAATTATATTAAATATATATATAAAAGTCAAACAAATATTGGGATTTTACGCATAAATATAAAAAGAATTAACTTATATGTTAATTCTAACTATTTCTACTTATTGTATTCAACTTTCATTAAGTATAATCCACATGCTGGTAATGTTGCATAATCTATAGTATTTGTTTCAGTATCAAGTGCTTCTTTTATTTTGATAGGATCTATCTTGCCTTCTCCTGCCATTAGAATTGCACCCATCATATTTCTTACCATATATCTATAGAAAGACTTACCTATAAAAGTAAACTCTAATACATCTTTATTCTTCTTAATAGTTATTCTATCAATAATTGAATCATAACTTGCTCTTTCACCAGAACAAAATGCTTTGTAACTATGTGCACCTAATAAATACTTTGTTGCTTTCTTCATTTGTTTAATATTAAGTGGTCTATTATAGTTATATAAGTAATTATTTTTCATGATATCATACTTACCAGTATTAATATAATATTTATATACCTTTTTAACACAATCAAATCTAGCATGAAAATCATCATCTACTATTTTAATATCATTAATTCTAATATCAGATGGTAAACGAGAATTAATTGCTTTCTTTAATCTAGTAATTGGAACATTTTGTTTAAGTTCAAAATGAGCTTTTTGATCATATGCATGAACATATCGATCTGTTCTACCTGCTCCTCTTATTTCAACAGGCTCTTTATTTATTTTAGTTAAAACCTTTTCTATTTCTCCTTGAACAGATCTATCATTCTTAAGTCTTTCAAATCCATAAAAGTTAGATCCATCGTAAGAAATACTAATTAAATATTTCATTATGAAACACTCCTACATATATCTTCTAATAATTCATTTCTATCAAAAGTATATTTTAGTTTAGCTTTATGTTTATTAGCTTCTTCGATGAAATCTATAATTTGTGTATTCTTAATATACTTTTTATTCTTTAATAATTCAGGTATAGTACCATCAAAAACTTCTTTATTATTTTCAATAATAGATATTCTATCTACTGTTTTAGATAAGAACACAAAATTATTTGATATTACTAATATATTAAATCCATCTTCTTTTAACTTATAAAG
>JAIKYM010000073.1 GCA_024683115.1 Bacilli bacterium | reverse complement strand
GATAAAGGATATAATTTAAAAATAGAAGTAGATTTAACAAAATGAACTATAAGTGATGCAATTAAATTATTAAATACTGATAACATTGTAGATATAAATATTTCTAATACTCCACTTGAAGATATTATTAGTGAAATATATAAGAAAGCAGAATAGTTATGAAGAAATACTTATACATATTTAAATCAGAAATAATGACTTCACTACAATATACATTTGATGTGATAACTAAACTAATTAGTTATTTCCTATTAATTGTTATATTCGTTAGTTTGTGGAAATATATCTATAGTGATCCTACTCAATCAATAAACGGTTATAACATGGTACAAATGGTATGGTATATCATTGCTACAGAGTTAATCTGGACTACAGTAGGTACTAGAGCATTAACTAAATCTATTAGTAATGACATTAAATCAGGTGGCGTTATTTATAAATTAAATAAACCATATGATTATATACTATATAATATAGCTTCTCATTTAGGACAAATAGTAATCAAATTTATAATGTTCTTTATATTTGCTGCTATCATTGGATATGTACTCATAGGAAGTTTTCCTCCAATTAGTTTACCTATGATATTCATATTCTTACTTAGTGTATTTTTATCAATTATACTTAACATTATAATGGCCACATTTATAGGTTTATTATCATTTTATATCGAGGACTCAGGTCCATTATACTGGGTATATTCTAAAGTGATACTTGTATTAGGTACAGTAATACCATTAGAATTCTTCCCACCTATTATAGCTAAAATACTAAAGTATAGTCCTATTGTAGCTATATCATATGG
This sequence comes from Bacilli bacterium, assembly GCA_024683115.1. Classification (GTDB taxonomy): domain Bacteria; phylum Bacillota_I; class Bacilli_A; order RF39; family UBA660; genus UBA6985. Next base: position 10,199 of record JAIKYM010000073.1, on the reverse strand, counting down.
TCCAGGTAGATTATTAGTAAACTTTAGTTATACAGTTGCTTCAAAAATTCTATTAGCTCAAATAGTATATATTATCATTGCATTTATATTAACTAAATTATTATATAAGAAAGGAGTGAAAAGACTAAATGCTAACGGCGGTTAAAAACCAAATAAAAGTAATCTTATTATCAATTAAATATTCAGTAATGAGATATATGATTAATAGAGTATCTTTTATATCTAATATTATATTCATGATATTAAATAATGCATCTATGATTGTTCAATGGGTAATTGTTTACTCAATTAAAGAATCAATTGGTAGTTACACTTTGAAAACAACTTTGTTACTTTGGGGACTAGCATCTTTAACATATGGTATTGCTCACTTCTTCTTTAAGAGTGCATTTAGTTTATCTGATTTTATTAATTCAGGTAAATTAGATACCATTCTTATACAACCAAAGAACATCTTATTATCAAGTATAACTACAGATGTAGAAGTATCAGCTATTGGTGATATGATATATGGATATATATTGTTATTCATACATGGTACTACACCACTTAGTTTCGTTACATATACCTTATTAGGTATTACTGGTGGATTAATAATAACATGTATGGCTATTATTACTGGTTCACTAGCATTCTGGTTTGGTAAATCAGATACTATAGCTAATACCACAGAATCAATTATTACACTTACTTCTACATATCCAGAAGATATCTTCAATGGATTTATAAAACTAGTATTATATACAATTGTTCCTGTTGGATTAGTTGCATATATTCCAGTTAATATCTTATTAAATATATCTTTAGTACCAATTTTAATTATATTAGGTTTTACTCTAATGTTTATAGCTATAGCTAATATAGTTTTCTACTCTGGTCTAAAAAGATATACATCAACTAACTTAATGAATGCAAGAATATAAAAACAAGGAATTATTGTTCCTTGTTTTTTTGTACTAATCTTTTATCTCTAACAATTGGATTTAATGTCATATCCTTAATTTTTATATCATATTTGCAAGATGGTTCACTTACATGTTTAAATGTATCCCACATATCAGCTAATTCATAGTCAAATGGTACATTAGCTTCAATTATTTTTATATACTCTTCTTCAGTTAATCTAAATAAATCATCATAAATAATATATCCTTCATCTATAGTTTTCTTAACTATATCAGCTAATAGAATCATCATATAAGTATCTGTATTAGAATGAGTTAATTCATTAATACTATCATTTATATGTTTAACTAACTCTCCTAAGTACTTATGTCTAAAACTTATTTCATATTGATTATTTTCATTTTTACTTAAAGTTAAACTATCTATTATTTCAATTGCTTGACTCAAACTCATATCCTTTACCCAAGACATACCTACTCCAATAATATTTTCAAGTCTATCTGCACATAAAGAAGGTCTAGGTAAATCTACTACTGAATATTGTTTAAAATTAACAATATCATTTATGTCTATATAATCATCCTGAAGATATTCTAATAGTTTTTTAGATGATAATAATAACTCTCTAGTTTTAGCTTCAGTTGATTCTTGTTCTACATAATCACCATTCATATAATCTATAACATGTGAAAATACAGGTGTAGATATATCATGAAATAATGCAGCTATTGTTTGTTTTTTATCTTCTGTTAATTTCCAAGTTATTAATGCAGTATTTAAACTATGATCATATCTAGATATTTGATATTTAAAATTATACATATAAGGTGATGCATAATCCATTCCGCAAAATAAAGATCTTCCTTTTAGTTTTTTCATTATATCTAATTCTAAATATTTATTTAAAAATTCAGGTATTGAACATATACTATTTTGATATTCGTTGTAAGCACTCATTTGTTACTCCCCCATACATAATAGACAATATTATACATAATAAATAGATATATTTCTATATCTATTTAGATAAATCCCAATCAATTGGTTTAATATTATTTTTTGTTAAAAACTCATTAGTTTTACTAAATGGTTTTGAACCAAAGAAGCCATTTCTTGCACTAAATGGAGATGGATGAGCTGACTCTATAACTAAGTGTTTAGGATTAGTTATAAAGGCTTTTTTACTTCTTGCAAAATTACCCCATAGAATAAATACAACTGGTTCTTCTTTAGTATTAATTTTTTTAATAACATAATCAGTAAATTTATCCCATCCTATTTTTGAATGAGAATTTGGTGTATCTTTAACAACTGTTAATGTAGCATTCAGTAGTAATACTCCTTCTTTAGTCCATTTAGTTAAATCTCCTGATGTAACTGGTTTAATACCTAGATCATCATACATTTCTTGATAAATATTTTTTAAAGAAGGAGGTAGCTTAATTCCTTTATGAACAGAAAAAGATAAGCCCATAGCTTCGCCTTCTCCATGGTAAGGATCTTGACCAACTATAACTACTTTAACATCTTTAAATGATGTATTCTTTAATGCTGCAAATATATCTTCTTTAGGAGGATATATTATTTTATTCTCATATTCTCTATCAACTATCTTCATGAAATTATGGAAGCCTGGAGAATTCCAAATAATACTTAATTCGTTGTCCCAATCATTACCAATCATGTTTATCACCAAGATTATTATATCAAAAAAAGAGTTACTATTTAACTCTTTCTCTTATTCTTATTTTACCTTCATATAGGTATTCTCTAGATTTATCAACTTTTAATAATTCAGAATCAGGTTTCCAATATGCTTCAGCTGTTATAAACATATTCTCAATAGGAGAATTAGGATCAGGTAATAAAGAATCTAATGATTTAAATGGTTCTTTATCAACTTCAACTCTGAATACTTTTAAATTCATTCCGTGTATATTATGAATCCAATAATCTAAAGATGCTTCATCAGTTAACCAAATACATCTTTGTCTAGATGGTAAATTCTTATCAATATTTAATCTAGCTTGTTCCAATACAAATTCCCTGGTATTTACCATTTGATTATGAATATAAGTTTGAAGATCATATGATAATTGAACCATATCTTTAGTAGACATTCTTAATAGATTTTCATACTTTGTTAAATTTTGTAAGTCTAAGAATTCTTCTTGCACAGAATAATATATTTCATTAGGTGCACTCATAAATGCAAACTTAGTAAAATAGTTATAATCATTGCCAACAGTAAATTCACTATTTTCTTTATATAAGGGGTCTGTTCCATTACTTCTGTGAATATGAAATAATTCCATTTAAATCTCTCCTAACGTACTCTTTCGATTATTTTAGCATTACCTTCGAATAAGTATTCTATATCATCTCTACCAGATAAATAATCTGGAACAGGATTCCAATACTTATGGGCTAATTCCATAGCATATTCAGGATCATAGTAGCCTTGTGGTAATAGACCATCACATGATTTAAATAAGTTACCATCTACTTCTACTTCAAATACTTGGTAGATGCTATCTTTAAGTGTTACAAATTTAAGCCATGTTTCAATTGATTCTGCATTAGTTAACCACATGCATTTATATCTAGATGGTCTAGTTGGATAATGCTTTCTTCTTACTTCTTCTAATATTTCTTCTCTTCTATCTAATTCAATGTTGTGAATCATGCTATGTAATTTATATAATAAATCTTTTCTTTCTTCAGGTGTCATTTGTGAAATAGCCTCTTCAGTTAAAAAATCTAAAACATTACGTTTATATGTCTTGATTATTCCTTCTTCTTCTTTGTCTTCGTCAATTGTTAACGATCTATTTAAATAATGTAGATGTAAATAATTATAATCACTGCCAACATTTATCTCATTACCTGGATAGAATAATTGATCACTACTATTACTTCTATGTATATGGTACAGTCTCATTGTTATCCCTTCTTATTAGTGAGTTATTATATAGTAATTATTATAATTATGCAAATTAAAAGAACTACTTGTGGTAGCTCTCATTATTTAATATTTTAAAAGATCTATATATTTGCTCTAGTAGTAAGCATCTAAATACACCATGTGGATAAGTGTTCTTACCAAACGATAATCTATAATTAGATTTCTCTAACACTCTTTCATCAATACCATCTGATCCACCTATAATAAATGTAATAGATGGATAATTAATGAATGTTTTATCAATTAAATTTGATAGTTCTACTGAAGATAGGTTATTACCATTTATTTCCATAGTAATAATATAATCTTTATTATTTAAGTGTTTAAGGATTAAATCTCCTTCTTCTTTAATATTACTATCCTTTAATTCAATAACATTAATCTTATGATATTTAGTTAATCTAGTTAAATAGTCATTAGACATATCTATTAAATATTTATCTTTTAGTTTTCCTACACATATTATATTAATCATAATTTAATCTCCAAATTATCAAATTGCTTAGCACATATTATATTCTTAAATGATACATCATTTTCTTTTAAATATGATTTAACTGTATCTAATGCAATCTCTGGTGTATTGTTTTCTTCTGATAAGTGGGCAAGTACAACCTTCTTTGTTCTATCACCTATTACTTTAGATAGATAAGTACCAGCTTGTCCATTTGATAAGTGCCCAACATCAGATGAAACTCTTTGTTTTAACCAAGATGGATATCTTCCATGCATAAGCATTTCAATATCATGGTTACTTTCAAATATATATAATTGTTTATTTGTTATTTTAGGAATTATTCTTTGATTTATATAGCCAGTATCAGTAACATAAACCATATCTTTATCCTTGTAATTAATAATATATCCACGTGATCCTTTAGCATCATGGGATGTATTAAATGTTTTAATAACTATATCTTCATCAATATGAAATTCTTTATCTTCTAAAGATATATTATCATAATCTTTTAAGCATTCAACTTCTTCTATTATACCCTCTGTGACATATATAATTGGATTATTCTTTTTTACAAATACAGGTAATGCTCCTACGTGATCTTTATGTCCGTGTGTAATAAGCACATGCGTTATATCACTAGGTAGTAAATTATAAGAAGAAAGGGACTCACATAAATACTTATAGTTCATCCCTAAATCAATCAAAATCTTCTTATCATTTATTTGTATTAATGTAACATTACCTTTTGAACCAGATGCAAATACTGTAACTAACATCTTGGTAATAACTTACATGGATTAACGGCATTTCTTGTTCCTGCCACATCGACCTCAAAGTGTAAGTGGTATCCTGTTGATCCACCTGATGAACCCATGTAACCAATAACTTGGCCTTTCGTAACTTTTTGTCCAGGTTGTACTAATATTGTTGGCATTAAATGCATGTAAATAACATCATAACCAAGTGATGTAGAAACCTTAATATTATTACCTTGTCCTCCACCACACTTATTACCTAATGAACCTTTAGGTGCACATCCATTATAAGTTGAGATAACTACACCATCTGTTGAAGAATAAATAGGTGATCCCCAACCAGTACCAGAAATATCAATTCCCTTATGGAATGTACCCCAACGATATTCGAAGTATGTTGTAATAACATATGGAATATTAGTTGGCCACATAAAGTCTCCTGCTGTAATTGGAGAAGGAGCTGTTCCTTGGTAAGCATAATGTTTCTTTGTTCCTCTAACAATAACTTTATTAACAGGTGTTTTTACTAATTCTTGTTTAGTGATGTTAACGTTAATCATTTCACCATTTGTATATTTAACATCTTTAGTAATTCTTGTTACACCCTCTTTACCTTGTTGTTTAATCTCAAGGTATTCAACATATTTAGAACTATCATCAACATATTCTGTTTCATATGCAGCACTAATATCAGACACTTCTGTTTTTCTATAAGTAACATTTATTAAAGGATTAATTAATCCAACATTTAATATATCTCCAGGTGCAAGTAATGCATCTCCAGATGGATACTTAGGATTAGCTATTAATAATTCAGCAATATTTAATTTGTTATCATTAGCAATCTTCTTTAAGTCTTCACCAACTTTAACAGTATATTTCTTTTGTTCTTCTGTAGTTCCATATAATAAGTATTGAGTTAATTCTACTTCAGAATCAAATATCTTATCTTCTATAGATACATATGCTTCTTTAATTGTAATTGTTTCATCAAAGTATGCAGATGTAATAATAGAACCTGTTTCAGTTATTTCAGTTTGAGTTCCTTCTTCATATGCTAATAATTCATTCTTACCTATAAAAGTATTTGCTACTTCTCTTAATGCTTTATTAACTATTTCGGGATCAAACACATATAATTTTAAAGGTGGTTTATCCTCTTCATCAGATTCTTCATCTGTATTCTTTTGATAATAAATAGTTACTACATAACCATTTATAGTAAATGGTTCACTATCTTTAATCTTATTGTATATATCTACAGTATCAGTAATATCATTACTGTATGTTAATACTTTTTCGATATTAAACCCTGTAGGTGGATATACTTTATCTACTTTAAATTTTTCTTTAATACTTACTTGTTCTTGGTCTATTAAATCTAATAGTTTTTGTTCAGATTCAATTAATCCTATTTTTTGTCCGTTTAAGTATACTTGATATACTTCATTTGGACTTCCTAAAGATCTTGAACCTACGCCAACGCAAAATAATATGGTGCCAACAAATAACACAATAAAGAAACCAATTATTTTTTCTTTCATTAAATACACTTCCTATTATTCTTGAGGTCTATTATCTGGATTTTGAACTGATGTTCTAAATTCAGAGATATTCTTCTCGAATTGTAATAAAATTGTACCATTTGCCCCTGCTCTGTGCTTAGCTACAATCAACTCAACAAGTGAAATTGGATTTTCAGCTTCGCCTTCTTTACGATGATAGTAATCATCTCTATATAGGAATGAAACTATATCGGCATCTTGTTCTATTGAACCAGACTCTCTTAAGTCTGATAACATAGGTCTTTTATCTTCTCTTCCTTCAACTGAACGAGATAATTGCGCTAGGGCAATTACTGGAACTCCTAATTCCATAGCCATTGTTTTAAGGTTACGAGAAATATCAGATACCTCTTGTTGTCTATTAGTTCCATATCCTGGACCACCTGACAATAATTGTAAGTAGTCGATGATAATTAATCCTAGATCAGATTTTTCTGCTAGTCTTCTACATTTAGCTCTTAATTCACCAATTGTGATACCTGGTGTATCTTCAATAAAAAGAGGAGCCTCACTTAATTCAGACATTGCTTCATTAACTCTTTTCCAATCATCGTTATTTAATTTACCATTTCTTAATTTATGTCCATCTACTGCTCCTTGCGCAGATATCATTCTGAACATTAATTGTTCAGCTGACATTTCCAAGTTGAATACAGCTACACTCTTATGTGTTTGAAGTGCTGCATTAACTGCTATATTTAATGCAAAAGCAGTTTTACCCATACCTGGACGAGCAGCAATGATTATTAATTCATTTGCATGTAATCCTGAAGTCATCTTATCAAAATCAATAAAACCAGTTGGTACACCTGTAATATCTTTACCATTTTTAGCCATCTCTTCAAGTTGCTTCTTAGCTGATTGTACAACCATTTCAGCAGTCTTGAATTCCCCTGATTTTCTTTGTTTAGCTACTGCAAATATTTCTTTTTCAGCACTATCAATTAAATCACTTTGTGAATTATTTTCATCTGATGCATTCTTAGTAATTTTATTACATGTTTCAATTAATTTTCTTCTTATATATTTATCTTTAACTATATCTATGTATGTTTCAACATTAGCTGAAGATAAAACTGAATCTATAACCTCAGATAAATATTCAACACCACCTACTGAATTAATAGGTGTAGTTTTTTCTATTTCATTTTTAAGTATTGTAGAATCTATATTATCATTACGTTTTCTTAATTCTTTCATTGCTGAGAATATTACTTGATTCTTCTTATCATAGAACATCTCAGTTGTTAGATCATCACATACTTTATCTAAAGCACTTTGTGATAAATATGCACAGCCAAGTACATTCATTTCAGCTTCTAAGTTTTTTGGATCTTGGTTGTTCATACGAAAACCTCCTATTCTACATTAACATTAATCTTTGCTATTACCTTCTTATGTAGTTCAACTTCAACTACATGTGTACCAAGTGATTCAATTGTATGATCACATGATATCTTTCTTTTATCTATATCATATCCTAGTTTCTTAAGTTCATCACTTATTTGTTTTGATGAAATAGTTCCAAACATTCTTCCATCTTTACCTGTTTTAACTTTAAACTTAATATTAACTTTTTCTAAAGTTCCTTTAAGTTCAGTCATGTCTTCTACTAGTTGTTCTTCTGCTTTAGCTCTCTTATCTAAATCTCTTTCAAGTTTATTCTTATTTGATTCAGTATAAGGAACAGCTAAACCTTTAGCAATCAAGAAATTATTAGCATATCCATCTGATACATTAATTACTTGATCTTTCTTACCTTGTTTTTTAACATCTTGAAGTAGTATTACTTTCATATCTAATTCCTCCTTCACATATTATTATATAAAATATATACCTTAAAATCTATTATTTTAGTACTTGAGATAGCAATTTGTTAATACTGTTGAAAACTAAAAAAAGATACTATAAAGTATCTTAATTATTTAACTTCAGGTATTAATGCCATGAATCTAGCTCTCTTAATTTGGTTAGCTATATGTCTTTGATGTCTAGAGCAAGCTCCAGTCATTCTTCTAGGCATAATTTTACCTTTTTCATTTATATATTTAGTGATTACATTAACATCTTTGTAATCAACGTCTTTACCAGCACACATTTGGCAAACTTTCTTTTTCTTTCTAAAAAATTCAGCCATTTCTATATTTCCTTTCTAGAATGGTAAATCTTCATCAGATAAAACTGTTTCTTCACCCATATTAGCATATGGATCTTCAGATAGACTAGCAGTTTCAACTGGTGTTTCATTACTCATTTCATAACTTGTATTTGGTGTACTGTCACCTTTTGAACCTAAGAATGTAATTCTATCAGCTACTACGTCAGTAGTATATCTTGTAGATCCATCTTGTGCAGTATATTGTCCAGTTTGAATACGTCCAGTTACACCAATTTGAGAACCTTTATGTTGATATTTGCATAAATTTTCTGCTTGGTTGCTCCAAGCTACACATCTAATAAAGTCAGTATGTGGTTCACCATTTATTGGTCTACCATCTACAGCAATAGTAAATGAGCATGTTGAAGCTCCTGAACTTGTAGTTCTTAATTCTGGGTCTTGAGTTAATCTTCCAATTAAACTTACATTATTCATAAATTACTCCTCATCTAGTCTGATAATCATATGTCTTAAAACAGATTCATCAATTCTAGCTTTACGATCTAGTTCAGCTACGATATCAGCAGTTGCATTAAAATTGTATACGAAATAGTAACCTACTTTTTCCTTTTTAATAGGATAAGCTAATTCTTTGCTTCCTAATTCTTTAGAGTCAGTTAATTCACCCTTCATAGAAGTAATAACACTCTTAAGATCTTCAGCAGTTTTAGCTATAGCTTTTTCGTCTGCATTTGCCTTTACTATGAACATCATTTCATATTTATTCATTACTTACACCTCCTTGTGGTCTATTCGGCTTATACTAAAATATAAGCAAGGAGCTCTTCGCTCGAAAGTATTGTAGCAAATATTTGTTTGTTTGTAAACTAAAAACTAGGCTTTATACCTAGTTTTTACGAACTTTTTTATTTGATCTTTTTTCTAATTCAGCAGTATACTTTCTGCATTTATAAACTTTGAATTCATCAGACTTTTCAACAGGCTTTTTATCTTTTGGTTCTTCAAACATTTCAGCAAAGTCTTCTGATTCTGTATTATCTGCACCTGGAATCTCAAAATGTGTCTTTTGAACACCATCTGTAATAAATGGATATTGATATATTTTTTTACAAGGATCATCCATTATTTTAGGACAATCTAATAAATCAACTGGACAGTCAAAGCATAAATGTTGTCTAGAATCTAAAGTTTTCATTCTTAAATAATGATTATAAACAACTCTAATAAACTTCTTTAATACTTCATCTTCTAAATCGATAAGGCAATTATCATCTATATAAACAAATGATAATACATCTTTACCTGCTGTAACTGCTTCTCTTTGAGAGTTAGCTTTATAATTAGATAAATTATCTACTCTCTTCTTAAGGAAACGTCTAATAACATCCTTAATTATTCTATGATATACGTTTAATAAAGCTTCTTAAGA